>JBIIQL010000046.1:0-12101 GCA_044342095.1 Pirellulales bacterium | reverse complement strand
ATCGGCTCCCCTTCTTCGGCCGCTATCAAGACGCGATCTGGACCGGCGAGCCGTGGCTCTACCATTCGCGCCTCGCCGCGGCGATGAATCTCAAGCTCCTCGACCCGCGTGACGTGGTGGCCGGCGCCGAGCGCGCCTGGCGGAAGGGGCGGGTGCCGGTCCAGGCCGCCGAGGGTTTCATCCGTCAGGTGATCGGATGGCGGGAGTATGTCCGTGGCGTCTACTGGCACTTCATGCCGGAGTACGAGTCGCGAAACGCCCTCGGCGCGAGCCTGCCGCTGCCGGCCTTCTACTGGACGGCGACGACGGAGATGAACTGCCTCCGCGACGCCCTCTCGCAGACGCTCACCCACGGCTACGCCCACCACATCCAGCGGCTCATGGTGACGGGGCTCTTCGCGATGCTCGCTGGCGTGCGGCCGCAGGAGGTGCACCGCTGGTATCTCGCCGTCTATGTCGATGCGGTGGAGTGGGTCGAGCTCCCCAACTCGCTCGGCATGAGCCAGTTCGCCGATGGCGGCGTGATGGCCTCGAAGCCGTACTGCGCCAGCGGCGCCTACATCGAGCGGATGAGCAATGCCTGCAAGGGCTGCCGGTTCAAGCCGAAGCAGGCCACCGGCCCCGAGGCCTGCCCGTTCACGACCCTCTACTGGGACTTTCTCGCCCGCCACGCGGCGCTGCTGAAAGCCAATCCGCGGATGACGATGCAGCTGAAGAACCTCGATCGCAAGGATGCCGGCGAGCTGCGCACGATCCGCCGCCAGGCCGACGACTTCCGCGGCGGGCTGGGGTGAGCGACGCCGTCAGCCGTGATCCTCCCCCTCGAGGGCAGTGACCGGGTCGATGAACAGCCAGGCCACGCCGCCGACGGCGTAGACCGCCGCGAAGAGGAGGAAGGCGACCGACCAGTTCGGGTCGTTCGAGCCTGGCGTCGCGAAGGCGGCCAGGAGCGCCGGGACGACGACCGGCGAGAGGGCGCCGCCGAAGTTGCCCATCATGTTCATGCTCCCGGCGAGGGAGCCGGTGTGCTTGCCGCCGATGTCCATGCAGGCCCCCCAGCTCCCCGGCATGGAGAGATCGTTGCCGAAGCTCGCCAGCCCCATCGCCAACAGCGCGGCGACGCCGAACAGGACGACGCCGCCCGCTTCCGCACGCTGCTGCAACCACACCGAAAGGAGGAGCATCGCCGCCGCACCGCACAGCCCGACGCAGCCGAGCGTTCGCCGTGCCCGCGCCGTGCTGCCGAGTCGATCGGCGAGACTGGCCGCGATCGAGCCTGACACGAAAGAACCGATCCCGCCGAAGAACAGCGGCACGCAGCCCGCCAACGCGCGCTGCATGTCGGTGAAATCGGGGAACGTCTCCTTGAGGAAGGTCGGCATCCACGTGATGTAGAAATACCAGGAGAAGTTTTGGCAGAAGTACTGGAGCCAGAGGAGCCACACACTCGGGCTTCCGAGGAACAGCTCCCACGGCACCGCCCCGTGCCCCACCTGGCGATCGGCCGAGTCGCCGATGATCGCCAGTTCTGCGGCGTTGACGCTGCGGTGATGGCGGGGGTTGTCGCGGAACCAGCTCCAGAACAGCACCGCCCACACCACCCCGAGGAGCCCGAAGAGGAGGAACGTCCACTTGTAGTGGAGACCGAGGTGGTCCTTCGAGAGCATCCAGCCGACGAGGAGCGGCGTGAAAGCCCCCCCCCAGCGGGCCGAGAGCCACATGATCCCCTGGGCCCGAACGCGCTCGTGGCCGGGGAGCCAGAGGGAAAAGACCTTGGCGAGGTTGGGGAAACAGCCCGCCTCACCGACGCCGAACAGGAAGCGGAAGGTGATCAGCGACCAGAAGTTCCAGGCCCAGCCGGTGAGGACCGTGAACACCGACCACATCGAGACGACGCGCATGAGAACGGCACGTGGGCCGATCCGGTCGCCGAGCCAGCCACCGGGAATCTCGAAGCTCGCGTAGGCGATCGAGAACGCGAAGAAGGCCCAGCCCATCTGCTCCTTCGAGAGATCGAGGTCGTCGCGCATCTGCGGCGCCGCCTGCGAGATGCAGACCCGGTCGACGTAGGTGATCACCGCCAGAAGGACGGCAAACGCGAGGACGACATGCCGGGTACCCGTCGGTGTGGCGCGCTGGCCGGTCGTTGCGTCCAAGGGAAGAGTGCCCGCCGTCGATTCGTCTCGTGCCATCTCCCCTCCCATGACAGTCGGTCGCGCCGCCCCCGTCCGCCGTCGCGGGGCCCGCGCCGGGCGGATGACGGCCGAGCGGAGTCTACCGTGTCGGCGCCGCGGCACCGATTCCAGCTCCGCGGCCGCACCGATCGTGCAGCGTCTGGATCGCCGGAACCGCTTTTGTATGATCGGAGTGCTGGCGGGCGGCCGGCGCAGTTTTGCACCGTGACTCACTCCCTCGAGGGTCCTTTGATGGCCTCCGCCCACTTCGGCTCGCCGATCCAGTCTTTCCTCGACACGCTTCGGGCGAAATACGCCGATTACCGCGAAGGGGAGGTCGCCACCTACATCCCCGAGCTGGCGAAGGCCGATCCGGAGCTGTTCGGGATCTCCATCGCCACCACCGACGGCTATGTCTACGAGGTCGGGGATTCGCGGCACGAGTTCACGATCCAGTCGATCTCCAAGCCGTTCGTCTACGGTCTGGCCCTCGACGATCATGGCGCCGAGCTGATCCTGAAGAAGGTCGGTGTCGAGCCGAGCGGTGACGCCTTCAACGCCATCAGCCTCCACAAGGTGACCGGCTGCCCGCTCAACCCGATGATCAACGCCGGGGCGATCGCCACCACCGGTCAGATCGAAGCCGAGTCTTCCGAGGCCCGGTTCGGGCGGATCGTCGAGATGTTCGAGCGCTACACCGGTCGTCCGATGCGGATCGACCAGGATGTGTACGAATCGGAGAGTCGGACGGGCCACCGCAATCGGGCCATCGGCCACCTCCTCCGCAACTTCGACGTCCTCGTCGATGATCCGACCGCGACCGTGGATGCCTACTTCCGGCAGTGCGCCATCTCGGTGACCTGCGCCGATCTGGCCTTGCTGGGAGCGACGCTCGCCAATCAGGGGCTCAATCCCGTCACCGGCGTCCGGGCGGTCAAAGAGCACCATGTCGAGAACGTCTTGAGCGTGATGGCCTCCTGCGGCATGTACGACTTCTCCGGCGGCTGGATCTACAACGTCGGCATGCCGGCCAAGAGCGGCGTGGCGGGAGGGGTGCTCGCCGTCCTCCCCGGCCAGTTGGGGATCGGCGTCTACTCGCCGCGGCTCGACGCCCAGGGGAACAGCGCCCGCGCGCTGAAAGTGTGCGAGGAGTTGTCGAAGGCCTGGGAGCTCCATCAGTTCAATCCCCCCTACTGTGCGCAAACGAGCCGGCGGCTGGCCTACACGGCCGCCGAGCGCAGCTCGAGCCGCACGCGCCATCCCTCGCACCGCGCGTGTCTGCGTGAGCACGGTAAGCGGATCCATGTCGTCGAGATGCAGAGCAATCTCGCCTTCTCGACGACCGAGCCGATCGTCCGCGACGTCCTCGAAAGCGTCGGCCGGCCCCTCGCCGTGATTCTCGATTTCCACCATGTCAGCGCGATCAACGGCGTCGCCGTGCGGATGCTCGTCGACTTGGCGGAATCACTCACTCGCCGGGGTGCGATGGTGTTCTTCACCCACACCCATCGTCTCGACATCGTGCGAGCGCAGGTGGCTGCCTACCTCACCGACCGTGGCGAGGTGGAGGCGCTGTTCCGGTACCACTCCACCGATGGTGCGCTCGAGCATTGCGAGGATGTCCTCCTCGAAGAATTGAACGCCTCGATCTCCTCATCGCACTGTGATCTCCGCGAGTACGAGATCACGGTCGCGCTCACGGACGACGAGATCTCCCTGTTTGCCACTCTTCTCAAGCACCGCTCCTACGCAAGTGGCGAGAAGATCATTACGAGCGGGGAGGAGGCGACGAACCTCCTCCTGATCACGAAGGGGGTCGTCGGGGTCTGGCTGGGGGGAGGCGCTTCCGCGGGGAACCGGGTGGCGAGCTTCTCGGTCGGCACGATGGTGGGGGAGATGGCCTTCCTCGACGGCGCCCCGCGCTCGGCAGACGTGGTGGCCGAGGGGGATGTGGAGTCGGCTGTGTTCGAGATTGCCGACTTCGTCCGGCTGCAGCAGTCTCACCCCGTCCTGCACACGAAGATCCTCCGGAACATCGCCGTGTCGCTGGCAACCAAGCTCCGCAAGGTGAACCAGGACGTCAGCGTCCTCTCGGCGGCTCGCGGCTGAGGGACTGGATCGGGGGTGGCGTCGTGCTGGTCGTCTCCGATGACCGCGGTTCGTCGGGGCCGGCGGTCTCGTGGTCGCTCCAGATCACGAGCAACGCTCCGGAGGATGTTCGACTCCGCGACCCTCTGGGAGGGAAGGGGCGCGATCCGACGCTGGTGTTCGTGGAGATCACTCGGGCCGGCGGTCCGCGGAGTGCAGCCACGCGATGGTCAGATCGGGGAAGTCGCTGAACACGCCATCGACGCCGGCGGCGAACAGTGCGCCCTGAAGATCGTCGAAGGAGCCGGCCCAGGGGGGGAGACGGTCGCGGCGGAGTGTGTAGGGATGGATGACGAGGCTGACGGCGTGGGCCTGCTCGACAAGACCGGTCGGCTTTCCTGACGGGT
Organism: Pirellulales bacterium; assembly: GCA_044342095.1. Taxonomy (GTDB): domain Bacteria; phylum Planctomycetota; class Planctomycetia; order Pirellulales; family UBA1268; genus QWOP01. The sequence continues at coordinate 7,432 of JBIIQL010000046.1, read as the reverse complement.
CGAGGACCCGTTCGATCGGCGGGCCGATGCCGTCGGCCACCGCGGCGATCGCCGCCAAGCCTTCCGGCGTGACGAGGTGGTCCTGGTCCTTCCCGCCGATGAGCTGCACGAGGCGCCCCTGCCAGCCGAGGTCGCGGCGGATCCTTGTCACTTCGTCGGCCTCGAAGCACTGAATGTGGCAGGGATCGGTCTTCGTGGCGTAGCCGTGGCGGTGGAGGATGGCGACGACGGCCTTGGCGACGTCATGCCCTTCGGAGCGGTGCCAGGCGGGGGATTTGATCTCAGGGTAAACGCCGACGGCCCGGCCGGTGCTGCGGTTGAGTCCGGCGACGAACTCGAGCTCCTCTTCGAGCGTGACGATGCCGAACCGCGATTGCCCGCGCGGAAAGCGATCGGCGTAGGTCTGTCGGCCGGTGGCGGGATCGAGCCGCTCGGTCAGCGCGAGGGTGCGCAGCTCGGCGAGCGTGAAATCGGTGCAGTGGTGCTTCCCGTCGGCCCGGGCCCGGCCGGGGAATCGCGCGGCGACGTCACTGACCGCATCGAGCGTGGTGTCGTGGAGGACGACCGGCACGCCGTCGCGGGTCATGACGACATCCTGCTCGAGGGCGTCGGCGCCCTGGGCGTGGGCGAGGGCCTTGGCGGGGAGCGTGTGTTCGGGGAGGTAGCCACTGGCTCCCCGGTGGGCGATGACGAGAGGCATGGAAGTGGGCTCCGCGGCGACGGTGAGGCGAGGGAGAAGGAGCAACGCGATCGCGGCCTGGGCAAGGAGCAAAGCCCTGCGAAGGATTGGTTTCGGGTGGAAGGGCATGAGCGAGCTCCGGTGGTGACGGGATTCGGGGGAGACTACCCACTTCGTCCCGGGGAGCGTGTTAGATTCTGGCGCCGTCGGGTGGGAGCGGGTCCACGACACGGCCGGTTTCCAAACCCTCCGCAGATTCGCGGCCTTCCCATGCCACTCCCCGCGCCGTTTCCATTCGTCTGGTCGCAGCTTCGCCGGCTCGTGATCACTCCCTACGACCCGGAGCCCGGGTTCGACGGCTTTCTCGAGCGGGCGCAGACCGAGTCGAACGACCGCGCGCAGGTTACCGTCGCCGTCCTCTCCGGGCGGGAAGCGCAGCGCCTCTTCGGCGTTCCCGTCAACCGCCGCGGCATCCAGCCGGTCTATGTCCGCGTCGAAAACCGCTCCGCCGACGGCCTCCGCCTCCAGGTCGTGAGCCTCGATCCCTCCTACTTCACGCCGCTGGAGGCGGCGGGCTTGTGCCACTTCTCGATCCTCCGCCGGCTCTCCACGTTCGGGATCGTCGGCTGGCTGTTCGTCCCGATGGTCCTGTTCCTCGTCCCGCTGAAGCTGCTCACCGCCTGGCTCAACAATGCTCGGATGGATGACTACTTCCGGGACCGCGGCTTCCGCCTCACCCCCATCGAGCCAGGCGGGCGCGCCGAGGGCTTCGTCTTCACCACGCTCGACGCCGGCACGAAAGCGGTTCACGTCCGCCTCGCGGCCCTGGCCGGGATCCGCGAGTCGCTCGCCGTCGATCTCACCGCGGTCATCGCCGCGGGGGCCACGCGCGCCGCGCTCCCACCGAGCGCGCCGATCGTCGACTTCCACTTCACCGTCCCCGTCCCGGGGATCGCCGCCGACTACCTCCACCTCGACTTCGACGCGATCGTTCCCCCGGCGAGTGTCGTCCCCTGTACCCCGGCCGAGCTCGTCCGCCGGCTCGAGGCCCTGCCGCCGGCGACGACCAACGCTGCCGGCACGAAGGGGGGCGATCCGGTGAACCTCATCGTCATCGGCACCTTTGACACCCTCCTTGCCGCCTTCGCTGCCCGCTGGGACGACAGCGAGACGATCTCGCTGACCACCTGCTGGAAGACCGTGAAGGCTTTTCTCCTGGGGGTGAACTACCGCTACTCGCCGGTCAGCTCGCTCCACCTCTTCGGCCGTAGTCAGGATGTCGCGCTGCAGCGTGCCCGGCACACGATCAACGAGCGTCTCCATCTTCGGCTCTGGCTGACGAACCTCTCCTTCGATGGCCGTCCGGTGTGGGTCGGTCAGGTGAGCCGCGACATCGGCGTGCGGATGACGACGAAGGCCTGGAATCTCACCACCCACCGCATCGATCCCGACGTCGACGAGGCCCGCGACTACTGCGTCGAGGATCTCGCCCAGGCCCAGCGTGTCGAGGCGGCCGGGTATGTCGGCGGCGTCGGCGCCTCGACGCACGATGCCCCGAAGCACAACCTCACCGGCGATCCGTATCACACCGACGGACGGCGGATCGTCATCCTCCTCTCGCCGACACGGCTCCCCGCGACGGAGTAACAAGGCCGTGTTCCTCTGCCAGGCATTGAGGAGGGGTTGCCCATGCCCCGGGAGCCGGCCTCGCCGGCAAGCGGAGCCATGGATGGCGGAGCGCAGGCGGCGCGGAGGGAGCGGAGGCCCCGGAGGGCCGGAGCAAACGTCCGGCGACGGGGCGTGGGCAATCCCGACTTGCGAGGGCCACGTCGACGGGCGACCCGCCGGCCCTCACACCACCGGCGCGCCGGGGAGGACCCCGAGCCAGTCGGTGAGATGCTTGCGGGCGAGCTCTTCCGCCCGGGGAGCGTCACCGGAGCGGATCGTCTCGAACATCGCCGCGTGGGCGGCGACGGTCGTGTCGCGGAGTTGATGGCAGAGGGCGTCGACGCGCGACTGCATCTGTGCCAGCCACAGGTCGACCTGGTGTTCGACGACGTTCCAGCAGAGGTGGAGGCGCCGGCTTCCCGAGGCGCGGACGACGCAGGAATGGAAGGCGGTGTCGAGACGGGCGAGCTCCGTCGGCGTCCGCGCGGCGCGCATCGCGTCGAGGTTGCGCTCGAGATCAATGAAGGCCAGCGGGTCGGCCCGGCTGGCTGCAAGGCTCGCAGCCCGCGGCTCGAGCGCGATCCGGATCCCGAGGATGTCGACGAGATCGTCGTGCGTCAGGCTCGGCACGCGCGATCGGCCACGCTCGTCAAACTCCACCATCCCGCGCGTCTCGAGCTCGATCAGCGCCTCGCGCACCGGTGCCCGGCTGACGCCGAGCCGCTTGGCGAGCATCGGCTCCGAGAGCACGGCGCCGGCGGGGAAGTCACCGGCGACGATCGCCTGCGACAGCTGCGCGCTGATGTCGTGCGCCAGATTGACACGGCGGACTGGGTTGAGCGGCATGAAAACCCCCGTGACGCGAGACCTGCTTCGAGGTTGAAAATAGCACCCCACCGGGGTAATGTCGACAGTCGACCGAAGTGGGTGTCGGTGGCTCGATTGCCCCTCTGGTCATCGATGGCAGTCCGGGGGATTTCAGGATCGATGCCTCGCGCGGAGGGATTTTCCATGCCCATCGAGAGACCCTGCCGCCCGTGGCGGACGGTGATCGCCGCGATCAGTCTCGCCGCGCTGATGCTTCCGGGCCACGACATCCGCGCCGCCGAGACGGCCGACTTCAGCCACTTCGAAGCGAAGGTGCGGCCGCTCCTGGTCGCCCACTGCCTCCGGTGCCACGCCGGCGAGAAGACCAGCGGCGGCCTCGCGCTCGACTCCCGTGAGGGGTGGCAGAAGGGGGGAGATTCGGGACCGGCGATTCTGCCCGGTGAGCCCGAAGCGTCGCTCCTTCTCAAGGCGATCCGCGGTGTCGAGGGGCTGTCGTCGATGCCCCCCGAGGAAGACCACAACGGCCAGCCGTTGCCGCGGCTCTCCGCCGACGAGATCGCCGTGCTCGTGGAATGGATCAGGGCGGGCGCGCCCGACCCGCGCTCTGTCGGCGTGAAGATCGGTGGCATGAGCCGCGAGGAAGCGCAGAACTGGTGGGCCTTTCAGGCCCTCGAGCCGGTGCCGGTGCCCGCTGGCGCCGAAGGCCCCTCGGTCCACAACGACATCGACCGCTTCCTCCAGGCGCGGCTCGACGGCGCCGGCGTCGCTCCGGCCGCGCGAGCCGATCGGCGTACGCTCATCCGCCGCGCCACCTACGATCTCACCGGCCTCCCTCCGGCGCCCGAGGAAGTCGATGCCTTTCTCGCCGATCCGGCGCCCGATCGGGAGGCCTTTCGTGCCGTTGTCGAGCGGTTGCTCGCGAGCCCGCAGTACGGCGTGCAGTGGGGCCGCCACTGGCTCGATGTCGTCCGCTACGCCGACACCGCTGGCGAGAACACCGACCGCCCCCTCCCTCATGCCTGGCGATACCGCAATTGGGTCTACGACGCCTTCAATCGCGATCTCCCTTGGGGCGAGTTCCTCCGCCTCCAGATCGCCGGCGACATCCTCCGCGCGGGAGCTGATGACTCGGCCCGCCGCGACGGGCTCGTCGCCACCGGCTACCTCGCGATCGCGCGGCGCTTCGGTCACGACATCGACAAGGATGTCCACCTCATGCACGAGGACCTCATCGACAACCTCGGCAAGAACCTCCTCGGGCTCACCACCGGCTGTGCCCGCTGCCATGACCACAAGTACGATCCGGTCTCGGCGGAGGATTATTACGCCCTCTACGGGATCCTCGACGGCTCGAAGTTTCCTTTCCCAGGATGTGAGGCGAAGGGGCAGCCGCGCGACATGGTGCCGCTCCTCTCGCCGGCCGAGACCGAGGCAGCGCTCACCCCCTGGAAGGCGGCCGTCGCTGCCCGTGATGCGGCGATCGCGGCCCGAAACGACGCGGGGAAGCGGCCGCAACTCAAAACCTGGCTCGCCGATCAGACGAGGGCCTTCCAGGCGGCGAACGTCGGCGAGGCTTCCTCGGTGCCGATCGCCGCGGAAGGGGGAGCGGCGCATGCCCTCGAGCTGAAGAAGGGGGAGGCGATCCAGCTCTCCGTCAGCCCCAACGGCAACCATGGCGCCGATACGACGCGCGTCGATCTCCAGATCGAGTGTGCGTCGTCGACCGAAGCCGCGCTCGTCGGTCGACGGTGGACGACGAGGGATCTCGCCACCGCGGCCCTGCCGGCCAATCCCCTCATCGACGACACGGGCGCGGTCTGGTGTTTCGTGGAGCCTGGCGCGGCGGAGGGGCCGGCGTTTCTCGCGCAGAGGAAGGAAGGGATCGAAGGGAAGGCTGAGCTCGTCAGCTGGGTGCGCGGTGAACTGCCGAGCGCGTTTGCCAACACGTCCCCGAATCCGGTCAAAGCCTGGACCGAGCTTCCTGGCCACTCGTTCTTCGTCCACCCCGCGCAGGATCGTCCCGTCGCCATCGCCTGGGTCTGCCCGGCGGATGGCCGGTATGTCGTCAGCGGCGCCGTGGCTGACGGTCATCCAGCCGCGCTCGATGGCGTGTCGTTCACGCTCGCCCAGGTCGCCTCGGCTGAGTATGGCGGGGCGCTTGTCGCCCTGGGGAAGCTCGAGGCGGAGCCGCTCCCCGAGGTGCCTCCGCAGCCGGCGCTCCCGGTGGCCTACGCCGTCGTCGAGGGGGAGCCCCACGATGCTCCCCTCCAGCAGCGAGGCGATCCGGAGAAGCCGGGCGCCGCGGTGCCGCGGCGCTGGCTCGACATTCTCGGTGGCGAGCCGGTGGCGGCCGATGGCGGGAGCGGTCGGCGGCAGCTGGCCGACTGGATCGCCGAGAGCCCGCTCGCGACGCGCGTGATCGTCAACCGTCTCTGGCAGTGGCATTTCGGTGCCGGAGTCGTGCGGACGCCAAACGACTTCGGCTCGCGCGGCGAGGCGCCGACCCACCCAGAGCTCCTCGAATGGCTCGCGGCTCGCTTCGAGGCCGACGGTGGGAGCCTCAAGGCCTTCCATCGCCTCGTCATGGATTCGGCTGCTTACCAGCGCTCGGGCACGGCTCCGGGAGGGGCGGATTCGATCGAGCGCGATCCCGACAACAAGCTCCTCGGCCGCATGATTCCCCGCCGGCTCACCGCCGAGGAAATCCGCGACAGCCTCCTCGTCGCCGCCGGCACGCTCGACCCGACGCCGGCCGAGGGGCATCCCTTCCCCCCGGAAAGCACCTGGGGCTTCTCGCAGCACGCTCCTTTCGTGGCGGTCTACGACAGCCCGCGCCGCAGTGGCTATCTCATGGTGCAGCGGCAGCGCCGCCATCCGTTCCTGGCCCTCTTCGACGGCGCCGATCCCAACGCCAGCACGCCGAAGCGGCAGACGACGACGATGCCGACGCAGGCGCTCTACTTCCTCAACGATCCCTTCTTCCATGCCCAGGCGGCGAAGGTGGTGGAACGTGTCGCGGCGGAGGAGGGGGCTGCCGCCGGCATCGATCGCCTCTACCGGCTTCTCTTCCAGCGCGAACCGCTTCCTGCCGAAATCGATCGCGCCGGGCGGCTCCTCGCGGCCTATCCCGGCAGTCCGGCGGAGGGATGGGGGGCGCTGGCCCGGGTGCTCCTTGCGAGTAACGAGTTTCTCTATCTCGACTGATCCTTCCGGCCTCGACTGATTCCCCCCGGCGTCACCTGTTTCCCGTCCGTCCTTTTCCCGAGGCCTCCCATGAACCGGCGCCAGATGCTCCGCTCCGCCGTGGCCGGATCGCTCCTCATGGAAGGCGTCGTCGCCGATCTCCTCCGGGCCGATGGCGGCGCCTTGGCGACCGATCCGCTCGCGCCCCGGCTCCCGCCGGCGCTCGCGAAGGCGAAGCAGGTGATCTTCCTGTTCATGACCGGCGGCGTGTCGCACGTCGACACCTTCGATCCCAAACCGGCGCTCGTGCGCGATCACGGCAAGGAGATCAAGGCCGACCATCCCGAGATCAAGAATCGCCCCGGCTACGAACGGATCTTCCTCAAGCGGCCGCAGTGGGAGTTTGCCCCACACGGCACCTGCGGCACGGAGGTGAGCGCGCTCTTTCCTCATGTGGCGGAGCATGTCGACGACATCGCGATGATCCGCTCGATGCACACCTCCCACTCCAACCATTACAACGCCACGCTCGGGATGCACACCGGGTCGTTCGCCTTCTCCCGGCCGAGCATCGGCTCGTGGGTCAGCTACGGCCTGGGGACGTTCAACCGCAACCTGCCGTCGTTCGTCGTCATCGCCCCGCAGCAGACCTACGCCGGCACGCAGGTCTACGCGAGCGACTTCCTCCCTGGCGTCCATCAGGGGACGCTCGTTGTCCCCGGGGCCGAGCCGGTGGCCAACGTCGCCCCGCGGATTCCCGCCGATCGCCAGCGGATGGAACTCGAGGCGCTCGCGGCCGCCAACGCCGAGCATCTCGCCAGCCGCCCTGGCGCCGCCGAACTGGCGACGAGGCTGCGGTCCTTCGAGACAGCCTTCGGGATGCAGATGGCGGTCCCCGAGGCGTTCGATTTTTCCGGGGAGACTGCCGGCACGCTCGCTTCCTACGGGCTCCAGCCGGGGCAGACGACCGGCTTCGGCTGGCAGTGCCTCGCGGCCCGCAGGCTCGTCGAGCGTGGCGTGCGTTTCGTGGAGCTGATCGACACCGGGTCGAGCAACAACTGGGATGCCCACGGC
>JBIIQL010000045.1:0-12127 GCA_044342095.1 Pirellulales bacterium | reverse complement strand
CGTGAACGTCGACGAGCGGGCCGCCCGAATTGCCCGGATTGATCGAGGCGTCGGTCTGGAGGAAGTCACCGAAGGTGTTGCCGACGACGCCGCGGCGGCCGACGGCGCTGATGATCCCGTAGGTGAGCGTCCGGTCGAGGCCGTAGGGATTGCCGATCGCCCACACCATCTCGCCGACCTCGAGGGAATCGCTGTCGCCCCACGACGCCGCCGGGAGATCGGCAGCATCGATGCGGAGGACGGCGAGATCGCGCTTCTCGTCGGCCCCCACGAGACTGGCGACGAACCGGCGACCATCGGCGAGCGTCACCTCGATCCGATCCGCTTCGTCGATGACATGGTTATTGGTGACGATCACGCCGCCGGCGGCGACGATCACACCCGAACCGATCTCGGTATCGGTAGCGCCGAGGGATCCGTGCCCCCGCAGCGCCACGCTCTCGTCGACAGTGAGGAGGAGGCGGCGGGTCGTCGTCACGTTGACGACCGTCGGCCCGATGAGCCGCGCGAGCGTCGTGAACAGCTTGCCGACCGGGGCGAGCTCATGGACGGCGGCGGCGTCGCGGACGGCGGCGAGCTCCCCGCGGACCTTCGCGTACTGGATCCGCTCCATCACCCCCGGCGCCGCGATCAGCGCCACGAGGATCACGAGCCCGAGGGCGAGGACCGCCGTCCGGAGCACCGCCGCGACCGAGCGCGAGCGGGGCGAATCGTGACCATCGGCCGTCATCGGGTCGCTCCCCGGGGGGAAACGTCGCCGGCCGGCGGAACGACGAGCGTCGTTCGCACGAGATCCATCGCCGTCTTCGAGGCCCGCGCCAGGCGGACCGTCCCTGCCCCGCCGAGGCGATGGTCGCGCCGCAGGACCGCCTCGGGCCCCGCCAAGACGATCTCCACCATCGTCACCCCGGCAGCGCTTCCCCCGTCGCTCTCCACCGCGGGGACGATCGGTCCGATCGCCAGAGCGTGCGTCGCTCCCGACTCGGCCCGGCGGCGCTCGGCAAGTTCGGCGACCGAGGTTCCGGCCGAGACGCCCGGCAGGACGACGCCACCGAGATAGCGCCCCGCCGGCCCTCTGGCCGCCGCTGCGGCGAGGAGCCCTGCAACCTGTCCGAGCGATCCGATCTCGACGGTGGCAAGCGTGGCGTCGGCAGCAGCGAGGGCCGCGAGGGTGGCGTCCTCCACCTCGTCGTCTTCGGTGCCATAGACGATTCCGCCGAGACATTCCCGGATCACGGCTTCGGTGGGCGCGATCGCCGCCTCACAGGCAGCCGCATCGCGGCCACGGGCAGCGATCCGCAGGGTGATCGTCGCCTCGTGGGCCGTGATCCCGACCAGCGGCTCGCGGCCCCGGCGGACGAGATCGGGGAGCATCGCCTCGACGGCGCTCTCGCCGGCACCGAAGCATTTGATCCGCCGGAAGCGGATCGTCCCCGCTCCGGGGAGCATCGCCAGGATCGCCGGCCCAACCGTCGCCTGCCACATCGTGTGCATTTCTCCCGGCACGCCCGGAAGGGCGAACACCCGCGCCTGCCCTCCGCCGGCCGCTCTGGGGAGATCGAGATCGATCCCCGGGGCCGTCCCTTCGGGGTTGGCGATGATCCGGCTCCCCTGGGGAAAAAGCGCCTGCCGCCGGTTCGATTCGGGCATCGGCGCGGCGCGGCGAGCGAAGCGTGCTTCGACTTCGGCCAGGGCCGCCGCCGAAAGTTCGAGCGGCACGCCGGCCACCCGCGCGAGGACATCCCGGGTGAGGTCGTCGGCCGTGGGGCCGAGGCCGCCGGTGACGACGATGATCTCGGCCCGTTCCGCGGCGATCCGGAAGGCGGCGATCCCGTCGTCGAGGCTGTCGGTGATCGTCGTGTGGAAGGCGACGGGGACTCCGAGGACGCCGAGTTCGCGGGAGATCCACTGGCTGTTCGTGTCGAGCCGCTGCCCCGTTGTCAGCTCGTCACCGATCGACACGACCTCCGCGCGGAGCGTCCGCTCCCCGATCGCCCACTCGTCCCCGCTCGGCCCGCTTGACGCTGTCACCGGCTTTCTCCGGCAGATCCGCCGGCCCCTGTCAGGTCCGCTCCGGGGGTCAATGCCGCCGCCGAACGGTCACCACTGGTCACTTTCCCCGCTGCGGGGAACAATTGCAACGATGAACCTCGGCCTGCTCGGATTCGACCCCTCGACCGCCACCGTCGCCGCCGCCGCCATCCGCGGCGGCGACCGGATCGCCGTCGCCTGTGACGTGCCAGCGGGAGTCGTGTCCCCCGAGGCTTCCCCCCGGTCGGTGTCCTGGGAAGACCTCCTCGATCCGTCCACCTGCGACGCGATCCTCGTGGCGGCCTCGGATTGGAACGACGCTCGCGCCGACATCGTCCGCAAGCTCGTCCAGGCCGGTCGGACGCTGGTCCTCTCGCAGCCGCTCGAGCTGTCGATGCTCTTTGCTTACGAGCTCGACATGATCCGCCACGACTCCGGCGCCGTGCTCGTGCCGACCCTTCCCGAACGACTCCATCCCTTCATGGCGAGGCTGCGAAACTGGATCGAGATCCGGCTGCCGTCGGCGGGCATCGAGACGATCAACCTCGAGCACCGCCTCGTGGACCGCTCGAAGAGCGCTGTCCTTCGGGCTTTCTGCCGCGATAGCGACTTGATCCGGGTCCTCGCTGGCGCCCCCACCCGACTTTCCACCCTCGGGGCCCCGGAGGGGGACGCAGCCTGGTCGACCCTCGCCGTCGGCCTCACCTGCCCGTCGCGTCCACCCGTTCGCTGGCAGGTGGTCCGCGCCGACGAGCCGGGTCTGACGATCACCGTCGTCGCCACCGATGGCACCGTGCGGATCGAGATCCCGGCGGAGGATGCCGTGGCCGACGCGCGGAGGGCTGCCGACGACGGATGGCGCTGGATCGGGCCGGAGGGAACTGAAAGCTCGCCGTTCGACCGGGGCCACGCGATCCTCGGCGTGCTTCGCGACGCCCTCGCCGGGCGCGGCGGTGATCGCGATCCCACGGCGGCCTCCTGGGATGACGCCGCCAGGGGCGTTGAACTCGCCGAGACCGTGCCGAGGAGCCTGGCGAAGGGACGCGGGATCGATCTCCATCAGGAAGAGTTCACCGAAATCGGCACCTTCAAAGGAACGATGGCCTCGCTCGGCTGCGGCATCGTGCTCCTCGCCTTGGCGGTGATCGTCGGTGCCACCCTCCTCGGTGGGATCGCCAGGCAGACCGGCTGGGAGTTCGGCGAACGGCTGGCGGGGCTGTGGCCGATGGTCGTCCTCGTCGCGATGGGGATTTTCCTCCTCCTCCAGTTCCTCCCGGCGCTCATCGCACCCGCATCCCCCCCCTCCTCACCGGCCGAGCGCGGCGCGGCCCACAAGCCGCGCACTCCAGGCCAGCCACGCAAGCCCGGCAAACCCTGACGCGCCCTCGGTGGGCGTTTTACCGTCGTCGGGCCATGCGCCGGATTCCCTGGCCCCCGGGTCTCCCCGGAACAATCCCCCCGGAATCGGCACACTCCCCTCTGCGTGGGGTGCGAACTGGGAAAGGTGTGCCGTCGGCCAGGCGCGCGGATCATTCGTCCCCCGGCCACGTCCGATCATCCTTGGGGCCGGGGTCGCCGCAGGGATGCGGATGACGCACCGGTTCGTCCGAGCGAGCGGGCCGGAGCAGAGTCCACCATGCGGTGTCCGTGGGTTGCCCTGCCGATCGTGGCCGTGGTCCTTTCGGCCCCGTTGGCCCGACCCGCCCAAGCTGGTGAGACGCGGCGCACCGCCATCGTCCAGGCCATCGAGAAGGCCCGCGATTCGGTCGTCAACATCCACGGCCAAAAGCTGATCGCCAACACCGAGGACGACGCCGGCGGCGAACTGCGCCGCGTCAACGGCATGGGCACCGGGGTGATCATCGATCCCCGCGGCTACATCGTCACCAACTACCACGTCGTCGAAGGGGTGCGGCGGATCGAGGTCACGCTCGCCTCCGGCCGGACGACGACGGCGTCTCTCCTCTCCCACGACCCGCGGACGGATCTGGCCGTCATCAAGATCCCCGCCGAGGCGAGCCTCCCGGTGATCGACGTCGGGACGTCGGGCGACTTGATGATCGGAGAGACGGTGCTTGCGCTCGGCAACGCCTTTGGCTACGAGCACACCGTCACCCGTGGGATCGTCTCGGCCCTCCACCGCAGCGTCGAGGTGAGCCGGACGCAGCGCTACGACGATCTCATCCAAACCGACGCCAGCATCAATCCCGGCAACTCCGGCGGCCCGCTCCTCAACATCGACGGCGAGATGATCGGCATCAATGTCGCCGTCCGCGCCGGCGCCCAGGGGATCGGATTCGCGATCCCGATCGACCGGGCGATGCAGATCGTCACGGAGCTGATCTCGTCGGAGCGGATCGACAAGACCTGGCACGGCATCGTCGGCCGGCAGCACACCGAGCCGGGGCTCGTCGTCGAGACGGTCCACCGCGAGAGCCCGGCGGAGTCGGCCGGCGTCCGTGCCGGAGACGTGATCACGCGGATCGCCGACGTCGCCGTCAGCTCGCAGCTCGACGTCGAACGGGCGATGCTCGGCCGCAAGGCGGGCGACAGCGTCCTCGTGAGCGTCAACCGGGGCGGTGAGGAGACGAAGATCGAGGTTCCGCTCGCCGCGGCCCGCCCCCAGCCGATGGGTCAGGGGGAGCGTTGCTGGCACGAGCTCGGCCTCAAGGTCGAGCCGATGGCCGCCGCCAAGGTGCAGCGGCTCCAGTCCCGCTACCGGGGCGGCCTCCTCGTTACGTCGGTCCGCAGCGGTGGCCCCGCCGGCGACCAGGGGATCCGCGAGGGCGACATCCTCGTCGGCCTCCACGTCTGGGAGACGATCTCCCCCGACAACATCGTCTACGTCCTCGACAAGGCTCGCGAGGACAACCTCGGCCAACTGAAGTTCTACGTCCTCCGCGGTCGTGAAACGCTCTTCGGCCATCTCACGAGCGACACGATCCGGCGCTGACGTTCGGAGGAGAGCCTACAATCAGGCCTCCCTCCCCCGGATGCCGCTCCCTTGGAAGCGCCCTTCGTCGATTGGCTGCTCGCCCGTCTCCCCCGCGATCCTCGCCTCGAGGTGCCGCCGGGGGACGATGCCGCCGTGCTCCGCCCTCCGGCCGGCCGCCGCACGGTCGTCACCGTCGATCTCCTCACCGCAGGGGTCGACTTCCTCCTCGGCGGTGATACGACCCCACAGCGCGTCGGCCACAAGGCCCTGGCGGTGAATCTCAGCGACTTGGCCGCGATGGGCGCCCGCCCCGAGGCGGCGGTCGTCGCCGTCGCCCTGCCTCGGTCAGGTGCCGCGGCGATCGGCGTTGGGCTCCACGCCGGCATGGCGCCACTTGCCGCCCGCTTCGGGGTCACGATCGCCGGCGGCGACACGAACACCTGGGACGGCCCGCTCGTGATCAGCGTCACGGCGATCGGCAGCGTGCTCCCCGGGGCGGCCTGGCGGCGCGACGGCGCCCGTCCCGGCGATCTCCTCGTCGTCACCGGTCCGTGCGGCGGGAGCCTTCTGGGCCGCCACCTCGACGTCGAGCCACGCTGCCACGAGGCCCTCGAGATCGCGGAGCGATTCACCGTCCACGCCGCCATCGACATCAGCGACGGGCTGTCGCTCGATCTGGCGCGGATGATGCGCTCAAGCGCCACCCGCGGCATCGTCGACCTGTCCCGCGTGCCGATCCACCCCGACGCCTTCCGCCGCAGCCGGCTCGACGACGATGGCATAAGCCCGCTCGACCACGCGCTCTCTGACGGCGAGGACTTCGAACTCCTCCTCGCCCTGCCCCCCGCCGCGGCGTTGGCGCTGGTCATCGATCCGCCGGCGGGGCTCACCCCGGCGATCATCGGCGAGGTGACGGCCGGAGAGGGCCTTGCCGCCCGGAGTGCCGACGGTGCTCTCCAGCGACTCGAGCCGAAGGGATGGCTCCATGACGGGCAGTGATCGATCCGACGCTGCGCGGAGGGTGGTCGTGAGGATCGCCGACGAAGCGGCCCTCGGCCCGATGGCCAGCGTGCTTGCTGCCACGCTCCCGCCCCATGCCTTTCTCGCCCTCGACGGCGACTTGGGCGCCGGCAAGACGACGTTCGTCAAGGCGCTCGCCGCCGCGGCCGGCATCGATCCTGTCGAGGTCGTGAGCCCGACGTTCGGGCTGATCCACATCCACCTTCTCCCCGACGGTCACCGTGCCGGCCGGCTCGTCCATGCCGATCTCTACCGGCTCGCCGGCTGCGACGATCTGTTCGAACTCGGCTGGGAGGAGCTGATCGCGCCGCCTGGCTGGGTGGCGGCGGAATGGAGCACGCGGATCGGGGCGGCCCTCCCAGACGACCGGCTCGACATCCTCCTCGAGGTCGAATCGGAGACGGCGCGGCGGGCGTCGTTCACAAGCCGCGGCAGCGCCTTCGGGCCGCTCTTCGAGGCGATCTCTCGGCTCGACAGCGTCTCACCGGGCTGAGCCTGCCTTGCCACCGAGCGCGGCGAGCTCGGCGCGGATCGGCCCCTCGAGCGTCTCCTCGAGGGCGGCAAGCGCCCGGGCGACGGGAACGCCGTCGAGGAGACGGTGATCGGCCAGGAGCGTGACGGTCATCCGCCCCTGCTCATCCAGCGGCGTCCAGGTGAGGCTCGTGGTGAGGAAGGTCGGATGCATGCGGTTGGCGGCCCCTTCGCCAGCCAGGGTCGAGAGGCTGAAGGTTCCGACGCGGAGCGCCCGCTTCGCCGACGGGGCGTGGGCGTTCCAGCGGAGGATGAGGCGGCGGAGCGGGCCGGGCACCATGACGAGCTCGAGTTGCCGGGCAAAGACCTCCTCGACCGGCGCCGTGGCATGGCGATGGATCGCCGCTTGGAGCTCGGTGAGCGGCCGGTTGTCGGGCTCCCGCAGCCGGGCCCACCAGAGCGCCTCGGGGTCGAGGGCGACATCCCCCGGATCGGCGTGGGGCCCGTCGGGATCGCGCGGCCGGCTGATCGCCAGGGAAGCGACGCTCACCGGGCTGGTCGCCCAACGCGGCCGCCGCCACGGCGTGAGAATCCGCCAAGGCACATACCAGCTCCGCAGCGCCGGCCGGTCGCGGGCGACGATCGCATACGCCTTCATGAATACCGCCGACCACCCGATCCGCGGCACGGCCGCCCGGCGGACGGCGTCGAGATCGGAGAGGGCCATGATCCGATCGACCGGGAAGATCGGCACCCGGTTGGAGAGGCGGACGATATCGCTGACGAGCCGGCGCTGGCCGTCGAGCCGTCGGGTGGTGATCCGCATCGTTTCATTGCCCATGCCATATTCCTTCGCGACCGCAGCACCTCTCTCTGGCACTGTCAGCCGGCATGGAAATAGCCGATTGGTCGCTCCGAGGGCAAGTCGGTCGGGGCCGGTCCGCGATCGAATGGCCGTCAGGCCGCTACACTTTCTCCAGACTCACCTCAGGAGCGACTCCCATGCGTCTTCTCCCCTCCACGTCGCTGCTGTGCGTGATCGACGTCCAGGAGCGGCTCCTCGCCGCGATCCCTGAGGCCGAGCAGCTCGTGGCCCGCGTGGCCAGGCTGGCCGAAGCGGCAAAGATCCTCGGGGTCCGTCGTCTCCTCACCGAGCAATATCCCAAGGGGCTCGGGGCGACCGCCCCCCGACTCCGTCCCTTCCTTCCCCCGGCCGAGGAGAAGCTCTCGTTCAGCTGCGCCGGCTGCCCTGGATTCGATGCGGCCGCGGCGGCAGGAAGCGGCGTCGGCGCCGTCGTCGTCTGTGGCCTCGAAACCCACGTCTGCGTCAGCCAGACCGTCCTCGATCTCCTCGCCACCGGAATGACGGTGTTCGTCGCCGTCGATGCGGTCACCTCCCGGCACCGGATCGATCATGACGTCGCTCTCCGCCGCCTCGAAAACGCCGGGGCGATCCTGACGACGACCGAGGCGATTCTCTTCGAGTGGTGTCGCTCGGCCGACCATCCGTCCTTCCGAGAGATTCGCACGCTCGTCGTCGAACGGGGCGGCGAAGGCACGACGGGCCGGGCGTGAGCGTCGTCCTCGAGCGACGCTCAGGCGGCCTCAGGATCCGGCCGGGGCGTCGCGGAGGTCGATCTTCTCTGGGCTCGTGCCGTCGAGCGATCGCAGCCTGGCGATCTTCGCCGCGGCCGAGGGCTCGCGCTCGAGTTCGCGCCCCGGAGCCGCTCCAAACACGACGATCCGTCCGTCGCCACCGACGAGCTCCCACACCCGGCGCGGGCCGTCGGCGGTGGAGATCGTCACCGCCCGGCACTCACTCATCCCCAGCTTCGACCACTCCGGTCCGATGACATGCGCAAGCGCCGCCCCTTCCTCGACGGTCGGATCGCCCCACCTCGCCCCCTCGGGCCCTTGGGGACTCGACTCGACCCCTGCCAGCCGCGGATAGGCCGCCGCCGACTCGGCGGTGAAGTCGGCGCTGGGGAGAACCACCCCTTCGGCATCGACGGCGAGGAGCCCACCGGCCACGCCCACCATCGCCGCCGGCTCCCGGCAGAGCACCTCGACGAGCGCCGCAGCCGGGTGGCGCAGCTCCACCTTCACCACCTGCCGCACCCAGGGGTGCATGTCGAAAGCGCGGGCGAGGCGGTTGGCCAGTTCCGGGTCATGGAGCGGCAGGCCATGGTCGAGGCTCGCATCTCGCAGCGCCTCGGCGCGGATGTCGGCTTTCACCCATGGCGCCTGCCCGCGGAGCTCGATCGCGTCAGGCACGAGGACGACGTCATCGCTCCACCCCACCCGCTCGGCCACCCGCGGCCAGACGAACGCCGCCAGCCCCACGGCCGCGAGGACGACGGCGACGGCTCCGAGCCCCACGCGACGCGCCGCGATCGCCTTCCCGATCGAGGGCTCCTCCGGGGGAGGCTCCGGGTTCATGACGCGGCGGCGGGGATTGGATGTCATGGGATCGCCTGTGGACCGCTCACCAAAGCTCGATCTGGGGGGTGAGCTCGACGCCGAGCCGTTCGCGGACGCGGGCCCGCACCTGCTCGACGAGGAGGCGAACGTCGTCGCTCGTGCAACCGGGCTGGGCGACGACGAAGTTCGACCGCGGGCCGTGGATCGAGGCCTCACCGACTCGGATGTCGCGGGCTCCTGCTTGGGTGACGAGGGCCTCGGCCGTCGAACCGTGGGGATCCTTGAACATCATCGCCACCGTCCGCACGCCGGCCGGCTGCTCGGTACGATCGACGATCCAGCGTTTCTGCATCCGCTTCGTGAGCAGGTCGGCATCCTCTCCCTCGAGTTCGAGGCGGCAGGCGATGACGATCACATCGTCGAGGTTGCTCCACCGCGATCCGAAGGTCAGCTCGGCGCCCCCTCGCTCCACGACCGAGCCGTCGGGGTTCATCACCGTCACCGACCGGACCGTGTCGCCGATGTCACCCCCGCGGCCGCCGGCATTGCCGACGAGCGCTCCCCCGACCGTACCGGGGATCCCGACGAGCGTCTCGAGCCCCGACAGGCCGGCCTGTACGGCGGCCGCCACGACATGGACGAGCTTCGCGCCGGCGCCGGCGAGCAGCGTCGATCCCTGCACCTCGATCGCCGAGAAGGCCGGCGCCGAGAGGCGGACGACCATCCCCGCAAACCCGGCCGCCGGCACGAGGACGTTCGAGCCGCCGCCGATGACGCGCAGCGATATCGATCGCTCCTGGCAGCGTCTCACCACCCGGGCGAGGGCGGCGACATCGACCGGCTCGCAGAACCAGGCAGCCGGGCCACCGACGCCCAGCCAGGTGTGGGGGGCGAGCGGCTCGGCTTCGCCGACCGCCACGCCGAGATCGTCAAACGGAGATCCCTGATGCACGCCACCCCCGTCGCCTCTACCCGCTTTCGCGCTCATCCATAGTCCTCATCGGTGTCTGTCCGTCGCCGTCATCCGCCGTTCATCGGCGCATGCCCCCGACAGTTTCGCCTCCGGCCCGCCGTGACGGAAGCGAGGCCTCTGAATTGTGTCCCCCGCCATCCGATCCCGTCCATGGGCCGTCGGCCCTGTTCGAGGGCCCGTTACGCTGCCCGCTTCTTCCGAAAGCTCACCTCGGCCGGATGGGCGAGCTCGAGCCAGGCGTCGACGAGGACAGCCAGAGGCACCTGCGGCTCCCCCGGATCCCCCGGATCGGGACCGGGAACGAGGTTCGCGCCGACGAGGAGGACGCAATCGCGGGATCCGAGGCCGGAGAGGAGCCGGTCGATCCGGGCATAGGCGGCGAGTTGCCGGCTCCCGGCGCCGGCATCGAGCACTCCCTCGGGGGCGACCAGACAGTCGTTGCACCACCGCGATACCCGTTCCGCAAACCGCCTCCCGCCGCCGAGCGTCGCCAGCGCCTTCTCCTCGGCGAGGACGATCAACTTCCCCGGCGTGAGCCGGCGGAGGCTCGTGAGGGTCGATGCCAGGGCATGGCCGCTGGTCGGCTGATCGACGAACACATGGACATCCTGGCCACGGCGGATCCGATCGAGCCGCCCAGGCACCCCGCCGGTCGACTCCAGCCCCCGCGCCACCAGTTCCATCGGCACCCCCTGCCCGATGCCGACGGCCGCCGCGAGGAGGGCATCCCGCACGAACGACGCGACAGGGACGGTGACCCCGACGGCCGCTGCGTCGCCGGCATGGCGGAGGAGAAACGTCTGTCCGCAGAGATCGCGCTCGACGGCGGTGGCCGTGAGGTCGGCTCGGCGGTTGAGGGCCACGCCGACGGTGCGCCGCAGCGAGGCTCTTGCCGGCGCACGACGCCCCTCGGCATGACGAGCGACGAGTCGACGGACGCGGGCGTCGTCGAGATTCGCGATCAGGCAGCCATCTTCCCCGAGGGAGTCGAGGATCCGTGCCTTGATCTCGTGATAGGCGCCGATCGTGCCGTGGCGGTCGAGATGGGCGCTGGCGAGGTTCGTCACCACCACCGCATCGCACGACACCCCGGCGAGCGCATGGCGGGCGAGCATGGCGCTCGATACCTCGATAACCGCATGCGTACATCCGGTCGCGGCGAGGCGACCGAGCCAAGCGGCGAGTTCGGCGGGGCGATCGAAGGCGGCGGGCACCGGCGCCGCGCTGTCGCCGTCGAGGCAGCCGAGGTCGGAGAGGACGCCGACACTGAAGCCCCCCTCGGCGAGGACCGACGCGGTCAGCCACGCCGTCGTCGTCTTGCCGCTCGTGCCGGTGATCGCGATCACTCGCATCTTTCGAGCCGGGTCGCCGGCCAGCGCGTGCGTGATACGGGCCTGCGCCCAGGCGCTCTCGGGGACGATGCACAGCGGCGTCCCGAAGGTGGGGATGATCCGCTCGGCGACGATCCCCGCCACCCCGCGGGCGATCGCCTTGGCGGCGAGCTCATGGCCGTCGCCGCCAGCCTCGAGACGAGCGATGAACAGATCCCCCGGCCGACAGGCTTCGGGGTTGTCGTGGCACCCCCGGGCGACGATGTCATCGCAGGCGACGAACCGTGCTCCCGGCAGGATCTCGGAGAGCCGCACATCGGCGTTCGCCCCACCGGTCTTCGACCGGCCCCGGGCTTCCCTGCCCCCATCGCCCCGCACGCCATCGACCATGACGGCCTCCTCCATGCTTGTGCCGCGTCACCGCGGGAATCCCCGCCGCGATCGTCCTTGACCGCGGCGCGAGGAGCATTGTCCGTGGCGCTCGATCGGGGTCAACCCCGCGATTCGGCGGCGATAGCGCCCCCTCCAAAGCGCCGGCCGGCGCTGCTCATTCCCCCTCTCTTGCCACGATTCCGACCCATCGGCTAGCGTCGGGCGTGAGAAATGTCGCACGACCGCTCTTGCCAGGAACCGCCAGCCATGCATGGAGCCCGCGCCGTTGAACCGGTCACGCGGGGCGCTGCGCAGCCGGCCGGCTCCATGGCGCTCCGCAGCGCTCCGCGGCGCGTCCTGTGGGTCGGCGAGATCGACGCCGACGAACTGGCGATCGCCAGGGAGAGCCTCGTGCGGTTGACCGGCTGCACCGTGATCCGCGCGCTCTCTCCAGGGCCGGGATCGGCATCGTCTCCCCCGGCCGCGGATCTCCCTGGAGCCCCGCCCCCCGATTGCATCCTCCTGGCGATCGACCGCCCAGGACGATGGAGCGTCGAGCAGGTCCTCGGCCTC
>JBIIQL010000474.1:0-3524 GCA_044342095.1 Pirellulales bacterium | reverse complement strand
GAGCGCCTGGCGGGGAGGCTCGGCCGCGCAGCGGTTTACGAGCCACGCTCGGTCGCCGATGCCCAGCCGGAGCACGCCTGGACGGCCGTGCCGCCAGGGCAGAGCACGCGATCGCCCAGACGCATCACCAGAACACCGTCAGACGACCGCGGCAGGCCAGCGCGGGGTACCTCGCGCAGCGACAGGAGCCAGTCTGGCCCCTGCCCCGCCCCGGAGCGGAGGCCGTTTTGGATGTTCCCCCGTCCGCTGCGCTTGGAGCCGCTTCGGCCGGAAGAAGCCCGTCAGCCAGCGGAACGCCGGGCCGCGGCCGGAGCGCCGGCGCGCTTCCGCTACGAGTCGCGGGTTCATCGGGTGCTCTGTGCCCAAGGGCCGGAGCGAATCGAGACGGCGTGGTGGCGTGGCTCCTGTGTGCGCCGCGATTACTTCCTCGTCGAGGCGGTGGTCGAGGCCGGCGGGGCCGGTGGTGATCGGATCGGGAGCGTCGAGGAGGTCCTCGGAATGTGGATCTTCCGGCAGGTGCGGGACGGGGGCTGGTTTGTTCATGGCATCTTCGCCTGACACGCGCGGCCGGTGAGTGGACCGGCGGAATCCTCCAAGGAGCCTCGTCATGCCGTCGTCGCGACCCGTGATCGCAAGACCGAGTTCGCGAGCCGGGCTAGAGGGCCCGTGCGAGCCCCCCCGCTACGCCGAGCTCCACGCCACGAGCAACTTCTCCTTTCTCCGCGGCGCCTCCCATCCGGAGGAGCTCGTCCGTACCGCCCATGCCCTCGGGTATGCCGGGATCGCGATCACCGATCATGCGACGCTCGCCGGCATCGTCCGGGCGCACGGGGCGGCGAAGGAGGTCGGCGTCCCGCTCGTCGTCGGCGCCACGCTCACGACGGTCGATGGCGAGGCGCTCGTGGTGTGGGCGGAGAACCGGGCCGGGTACTCAAACCTCTGCCGCCTCCTCTCGATCGGCTACGGCGGGATCCCGGCGGAGAGCGGGCAGGAGCAGCGCGATGGCACAGCGGCTGCCAGCGCCATGGCGGAAGACGGGAACGATCGCGGCCCGGTCAGCTGCCGGCTTTCGCGCGCTATCGTCGCGGCCCATGCGGCGGGTCTGCGGGCCGGCGTGCCGCTGGCGGCCGCGGAGGGAGACTGGCGACGGCTGGCGGCGTGGCGTGAGGTGTTTGGAGAGCGCGTCTGCGGGCTGGCGGAAGTGGCGCTCGAGGGGGATGACACGACCCGGCTCGAGACTTTCGCGCGCGCCTGCCGGCGGGCGCGGGTCGACGTCGTGGCGGCCGGCGATGTCCGTTGTCACATCCGCGCCCGGCTTCCCCTCCTCGATGCCCTCACGGCGGTCCGGCACGGCGGCACGATCGAGGAGGTCCGTGGCCGCCTCCTCACCAACGGCGAGCGCCATCTCCACGATCAGGCGACGCTCCTCGCCCGGTTCGCGAGCTTGCCGGGGGCCGTCGAACGCTCCGTGGAGTGGGCCGCGGCCTGCACCTTCTCCCTCGACGAACTGCGCTACGAATACCCCGACGCCGTCGTCCCGGCCGGCGCGACGGCAGCGGGATACCTCGCCGAGACGGTCTGGCGAGGGGCTGCGAAACGCTATCCCGACGGGGTGCCCGAGAAGGTCCGCGGCCTTCTCGAGCACGAGCTCGCGCTCGTCACCGAACTCGGCTACGAGGCCTACTTCCTCACCGTTTTCGACATCGTGCGCTTCGCCCGCCGCCGCGGGATCCTCTGCCAGGGACGCGGGTCGGCGGCCAATTCGGCGATCTGCTACTGCCTCGGGATCACGTCGGTCGACCCGGCCAGGATGCAGGTCCTCTTCGAGCGTTTCATCAGCCGCGAGCGCCGCGAGGCCCCTGACATCGACATCGACTTCGAGCACCACCGCCGCGAGGAGGTGATCCAATACCTCTACGACACCTACGGCCGCTCGCGCGCGGCGATGACCGCCGAGGTGATCTGTTACCGCCTCCGCTCGGCCGTGCGCGACATGGGGAAGGCACTGGGACTGTCGCTCGACCGGGTGGCACGGATCGCCGAGGTGCTCGATGTCGGCGACCGGGTCGGGCAGTTGCCGGAGCGGCTCGCCGAGGCAGGGCTCGATCCCGCTGGCGACACCGGCCGGAGGCTCTCGGCCCTCGTCGGCGAGCTGATCGGCTTTCCCCGCCATCTCGGCCAGCATGTCGGCGGCATGGTGATGACGCGTGGCGATCTGTGCGACCTCGTGCCGATCCAGCCGGCGACGATGGCGGGCCGCTCGATCGTCCAGTGGGACAAGGACGACCTCGACGAACTGGGAATCCTGAAGGTCGACTGCCTCGCGCTCGGGATGCTCACCGCCATCCACCGGGCGTTCGACGAGGTCGAGGCGGCGGGGGGCCCGAGGCTGAACCTCGCCACCGTGCCGGCGGAGGATCCGGCGGTCTACGAGATGGTGTCGCGGGCCGACACCGTCGGCGTGTTCCAGATCGAGAGCCGGGCGCAGATGAGCATGCTCCCCCGGCTCAAGCCGCGCTGCTTCTACGACCTCGTCATCGAGGTGGCGATCGTGCGGCCGGGGCCGATCCAAGGGGGGATGGTCCATCCCTACTTGCGGAGGCGTTGCGGCGAGGAGGAGGTCTCCTACCCCAACGAGGCGATCCGCGGCGTCCTCGAGAACACGCTCGGCGTTCCCCTCTTCCAGGAGCAGGCGATGCGGCTGGCGGTGGTGGCGGCGGGGTTCACGCCGGGTGAGGCCGATCAGCTCCGCCGGGCGATGGGGGCGTGGCGGCGGCCGGGGGTGATCGACGAGTTCCACCGTCGGCTCGTCGAGGGGATGACGTCGCGCGGGCTCGCCGCGGCGTTTGCCGAGCAGGTGTTCGCCCAGATTCGCGGCTTTGGCGAATACGGATTCCCGGAGTCGCATGCGGCGAGCTTCGCGCTTCTTGTCTACGTGTCGGCATGGCTCAAGTGCCACCATCCGGCGGCCTTCACCGCGGCGCTCCTGGCGAGCCAGCCGATGGGGTTTTACGCGCCGGCCCAGCTCGTTCGCGATGCGCGGCAGCACGGCGTGCGCGTGTTGGCGGTCGACGTGAACGCGAGCGCTTGGCATGCCCGTGTCTGTTGCCAGGCACGGGGAGAGGCGGAAGGGGTGCCGCCGGGCCTGCGCCTGGGGCTCGAGCAGGTGCACGGCCTCGGCGCGGCGGAGGGGGAGCGGATCGAGGCGGCGCGGCGCGACGGCCTGTTCGGCACCGTCGAGGATCTCGCCCGGCGCGCTCGGCTCGGCCGCGAGGCGCTGTTGAGCCTGGCCCGGGCCGGGGCCCTCGCTTCGCTGGGGATGGACCGGCGGCGGGCGGTGTGGGAGGCGCTGCGGGATCGAGAGCGCCCCGGCAGCCAACCGCTCCTGGACGACCTCACCGACGACGAGGATGGCGAACAGGTCGAGCTTCCGGCGACGAGTGCCCGCGAGGAGGTGATCTCCGATTACCGCACATCGGGCCTCTCGCTCGAGGCCCATCCGCTCCAGTTCGACCGGGCCGGGC
>JBIIQL010000473.1:0-3525 GCA_044342095.1 Pirellulales bacterium | reverse complement strand
GGCGCGGATGCCGCAGCGATCGATCAAAGGCCGCGGCCGCTTCCCGCCACGCCCCTTCCGGTCGCTCAATCACCTCGGCGGCTCGGCGCGACACTTCGGCGGCCACCTCACCCCCGTGGCGGCGGGCGATGAGCGTGTCGGGCTCGCGGCCGAGCTGTCGGAGGAATCCGCGCACGATCCCCTCTTCGAGTGGACGGCCCGCGGCGACCTCGGCGAGGAGATCGGCGACCAATCCGTCCTCGAGCGGCCCCCAGCCCTCGGCCCACAACCGGGCGATCCGGTCGTGGGGCGCTGCCGAGGCCATCGCCGCCAGGAGATCGTCCGGCGGAGGGCCCGCCAGATCCCAGCGGCCGCGCCGCCCCATGCCCCCCGGGGCGGCCATGGCGATCGCCTCCCAGGTGTCGGCGGCATCCTCACGCGTGAGCCGGGCGAGAACGGCCGCGACGTCGTTGGCGCGGAACGGTCGCCCGGCCTCCGTGCCAGGTACGCTCGCCAGGGGGGCGATCGCGAGGATGATGCCGAGATTGGCATTTGATCGAGTCACGCGGCGCGACGCCGACACCGCCGCGAGAATCGTCTGACCGAGGGGCCGTGATGGCGCGGTCTCGATCACCGGCGCGATCGCCCGCCCGGCGGCGACCAACTCGGCATGGTCGAGATCGGGAAACGACGCCCTGGGGTGGACGTTCCCCGGCTTCTCGGCGGTCGCCTCGAGCCGGCAGGCCTCGGCGACACACCAGCCCCGACTCCCTGGCCTGAGAAGAGGACCATCTCCCCAGGGAAACGCGAGCGACGGATCGTGGGGGATGCTTGGCGACATCGGAACCGGGCTTCGCCCCGCAGCGATCAGAAAGCGGATGGGATCGAGAGCCTTCGTGACGAGCGTAGCGGGCACCGCCAGCGGGGTACACTCCTCAAGAGACCGACGTCGATCCATCTCTTCTACCATGTCGGTTCTACCATGTCGGTCCCCCCCACCACGACCGTCCGCCCCGGGACGACCCCCACGCCATGACCACCTCCGACGCCCCGGCTGGCATCACCGACACCCCCGACTGCTTCATCAACCGCGAGTTGAGCTGGCTCGACTTCAATCTCCGTGTGCTCGAGGAAGCCGAGAACGCCTCCAACCCACTCATGGAGCGGCTGAAGTTCCTCGCCATCTTCAGCTCGAACCTCGATGAGTTTTTCATGGTGCGCGTGTCGGGGGTGCGCGAACAGGCCTTCGGGGAAAGTGCCCCGCAGGACACCCCACCTGACGGCACCGGCCCCCTGGAGCAGCTCCGTCGGATCGCCGACCGCACCCAGGAACTCGTCGCCCGGCAATACCGCTGCCTCCAGGAGAGCATCGCGCCGGCGATGGTGGCCGAGGGCTTCCAGCTCGTGCGCTACGGCGATCTCGACGAGCAGCAGCTGGCGCGCGTCGATCGGTTCTTCAATGAACGCGCCCTGCCGATCCTCACGCCGATGGCGGTCGATCCCGCCCATCCCTCGCCGCGCTACCACAACCGTGGGCTCTACATCGGCGCGCAGCTCGAGCAGGAGAAGGGGCTCGGCCCCAAGCGGCTGTTCGCCGTCGTCCAGGTGCCCCAGGTCCTACCGCGATTCGTGAATGTCGGCTGCGACATTCCCGGCCAGCATCGTTTCGTTCTCCTCGAGGATCTCGTCGCGGCCCGCTTGTCCCAGCTCTTCGGCGGATTCACCGTTCTCTCCTGGACCACCTTCCGGATCACGCGCGACAGCGATCTCGAGCTCCTCGAGCAGGAGTCGGACGACATGCTCAAGCTCATCGAGGAGCGACTCAAGGCCCGCCAGCGCGGGCAGGCGGTGCGGATCGAGGTGTCGGCTCGCTCGGCGGACGACTCGGTGGCGCGGACGATCATCGAGGACGAGCAACTCCACGACGGCCTCGTCGATGGCTACGGGGAGGTCTACCGCATCGACGGCCCCCTCGATCTGACCTGCCTGTGGGAGCTCCACAAGCTCCCCGGCTACCCGCTCCTCCACGATCCACCGTTCACGCCCCGGATGCCCCGGGGGCTGCGGCGCGGGGACGATCTGTTCGCCGAGATCGCGTCGCATGATGTCCTCCTCCACCACCCGTACGAGTCGTTTGATCCGGTGGTCGAGTTCGTCACCCGCGCTGCCTCCGATCCTCGCGTGCTCGCCATCAAGCAGACGCTTTACCGCACCTCCGGCGATTCGCCGATCTCGCGAGCGCTGATCGCGGCGGCGGAGTCGGGGAAGCATGTCACGGCGCTGGTCGAGCTCAAGGCCCGGTTCGACGAGGCGAACAACGTCAGCTGGGCGCGGCAGATGGAACGGGCCGGGGTTCACGTCGTGTTCGGGTTCCTCGATCTGAAGACGCACTGCAAGCTCTCGATGGTGGTGCGAAACGAAGGCCACGGGCTGCGGCGCTACGTCCACCTCGGCACCGGCAACTACAACCCCACGACCGCGCTGCTCTACACCGATCTCGGCCTGTTCACCGCCGACGAGCAGATCGCCGAGGATGCCTCGGCCGTCTTCAATCTCCTCACCGGCTACTCGCAGGGGCATCGGTGGCGAAAGCTGATCGTCGCCCCCAACGATCTTCACCGGCGGACGATCGAATTGATCGACGAGCAGACGGAACGCGCCCGCGCGGGCCGGCCGTCGCGGGTGTTCGCCAAACTCAACGCCCTCGTCGATCCCCACGTCATCGAAGCGCTGTATCGGGCGAGCCGGGCCGGCGTGCCGATTGACATCGTTCCCCGCGGCATCTGCTCGCTCCGCGCCGGGGTGCCGGGCTTGAGCGAGACGATCCGTGTCCGGAGTGTCATCGACCGGTTCCTCGAGCACAGCCGGATCTACATCTTCGGCCCCGACGACGATGCGAAGGTTTATATCTCCAGCGCCGACTGGATGCCGCGGAACTTCTTCCGCCGGGTCGAAGTCATGGTACCGATCGAAACGCCGGCCCTTGTCACGCGAATCCTCCGCGAGATCGTCCCGGTCTATCTCGCCGACAATACCCGGGCGCGTGTCATGACCCCGGATGGAAGCTTCCGGCTCGTCCAGCCGGCGGCTGGCGAGGCGGCGGTGCGCTGTCAGTCCTACTTCCTCGACGAGAAGGGAGAGCCGCCGGTTCCCGCCGATGCGAGCCGCGGGGGCGCGGGAGGTGTGGAGGCGACGGTCGGAGCGCGTCGTCCCAGGCGTCCCGGACGGAGGTGAGCCGTTCGGACCGCCGCCCGGCGCCCTTGCCTTGAAGCGACTCCCGCCCGCTTCGTAAAATCGCCCGCTCATTCGCCTGTATCGCGACCGTTCCGACGGGCCGCGGCGAGACCAACGACCCCGAGGGTGGCGGAGCCTGATGGCTGACGATCATTACCAGACGCTCGGGGTGCCGCGGACGGCATCCGCCGAGGATATCCGCAAGGCTTACCGGGAGCTGGCGCGGAAGTACCACCCCGATCTCCATCCGGACGACAACGCCGCGAAGGAGAAGTTCAAGCAGGTCCAGACCGCGTTCGACACGCTCAACGA
>JBIIQL010000472.1:0-3527 GCA_044342095.1 Pirellulales bacterium | reverse complement strand
GGCCTGAAAGTAGTCGGGCAGGCCGTCGGGAGCTAAGGGCTCGGTGATCCTCGTGGTCTCTTCGGAGATCAAAAGCGCAGGCGACGGTGAGAGAAACGCCCAGATCTTCTCCCCGACGACGAACCCGACCGCCGACACGATCAAGGGCCATTTGATCCAGCGGATAAGCCGAGCCTTCAGCATCGCGAATCTCCAGCTACCTGAGACAGTTGGATCGTGATCCGGTTCAGGAGCGATCGCGGACGACCAGCTCATCGACGTCGTCGTCCTCCGGGTCTGTTCCGCTCCACAGCGTCCAGCGGCCGTCCTCGATCCGGTAGCCGATCGGTGCGTCGGTGAGGGGATCGATGGGGATCGCGGGGAGGAATGCTGGGACGAGGTCGGCGAGGCTCGCTGGCGGCGCGCCGGTCGCGAGGCGATGGCGCTCGAGGGCGGCGGCGCAGTCGGCGAGAACGAGCGCCGCACGAGCGCGGTCGTCGGCGTCGGAAATGATCTCCACGTTGGGAATCAGCGGGCTGACCGTCCGCTTACTCAGCGCTTCTGACATCGGCTCATAGTATGGTTGGAACCAGGCTCTCCCCTGGCGTCTGGCCTTCATGCGTGCGTGGATCTCGTCTTTGATCGCCTGCCACGCTTGCCGACGTGTTTCCCGTGTCGGCTGGCAGGCCGCCACGACCATGGCGTCGAAGAGCTGATTTGCGGCACGGAGCACGACGTTCTGGTCGGCTTTCAGGATCTCGTACAGGGCCTTCCGCCACGGGGCCGGCGATAACGTCCCTGACGGATTTTCCAGGAGGATGATGACGGCGTCGAGGACTGCCAGCCGCTCGTGGGTGTCGACGCTCGAGGCCAACGGTGCCCAGTCGACCGCCGATCGCAGCGACCGCTGGATGTCGGCGAGCACCGCCTCATCGGGATGGCCGTCGAGGATCAGCGGTTGGAGGGCGAGGCATGTACGGAGAATCAAGCTTGTTGCCACGCGCCGGCAGATCAGAGGGCCGGGCGTGTCGCAGATCTTGTCGCCGTAACGGAGGAGCGAGTCGAGATCGTGCCAGGCGCCGGGGATATCGCCTTCCCCGAGACGGAGCATCGATCGGGCGAGAAGAGCACCGCTGAATCGGTCGAGAGCCCCTTCGACCGGAAGCAACTGACAGATCAACAGGGGCATCGTTCTGAATCGCTCCGTTGGCGCCGCGTCGGCAGGGAGGCAACGCGGCGGGCACCATCCCTCGCGGCGGGCGCCGGCGGCCAGCCTGTCGAGGGCTGCGGAGTTGTCATCGAGCCAACGGGCCAGCCAGGGATGGTCGGCGGCGTGCCAGACGCTGCGCGAGCAAGCCTCGAGAATCCGCCCGGCTTCGGCGGCATCCATCCCATCCGGCGGGGGTGGCGGCAGGACGAGCCGCTCCGACTCAGGCCGCTGGTCGGCGGCCGAGAGGTGGGCCTCCGAGTAGTCGATGGCGTTTCCAGAGGATAGCTCGCTCGGGATCACCTCCCAGACCGCGGCAGCGGCGTTCATCTCCGGCGGGATGCCGCGTGGCCCCAGATCCATGACTGCCTGGAAATAATCGGGAAGGCCGTCGGCGGCGAGCGGCTCGGTGATCCACGTGGTCGTGGGGGAGATTTGGAGCTGGGGAGCCGGGCGGAGAATGGCCCAGAGATTCTCCACCGCCAGGAAAATCCCCCCCACAAGGCTCACGGCCACAACGATCCTGCGCACCACCAGACGCGTCGACATGGTTTCCCTCCAACCACCGCAGAGAGATGGATCGTGATCGGTGTTCAGGGGCGATCGAGGAGGGCCGCTTCGAGCTTCTCGGAGACGCCAAGCGCGTTGGCCCAGTGGCGCAGATAGCCTTCGTCGAGCGCCGGTTGCGCGAGCATGACATCCTCGATGTCGGCGAGATCGCGGGTGCGACCGGCGATCAGCTTGAGAAGCACGAGATCTTCCGGGCTCACGAAGGCGATCGGCCGGCCGCGAAAATCGTGGATCCGTCGACGACGGATGACTTCCTCCTGGTACTCCGACTCGGCCAAGAAGATGTCGATGTCGATGCCATGGCCTTCAACGAGCAGGCGGAACTTCACCAGCGGCATGTCGGCGACAGAATCGACCCATCCGCCACGGAAAGGCTCGGGGACTGTGAATCCGCGTTCTTCGGCCTCGTCGTAGAGTTGAGGCAGTCGGTTCCGGTCGATCGCGATCGTGAAATCGATGTCGTAGGTGGGGCGCGGGAGTCCGTAGAGTCGGACGGCCCATCCCCCCATGATGCAGTAGGGGATTCCGAACTGTTCAAACAGATCGGCAAACTCGCCGATGGTGTCCACGAGATCGCTCACGGGCGGCTCCGCGTGCGGGAGATGGCCCTCCGGATCGCCTCGTTGCGGAGGTCGTTTTCCCGGCGGAGCAATTCGAAACGACGCGCGACAACCGAGGGAGTCCCTTCGAGAAGCGCAGGGAGGTTGGACTGCGTCATTTCCAGCGCGATCGCCAGCCGCTCCCCGGGGGTCATGCGGCGGTAGGCGTCGAGGGTTTCCTGGCTGAGCATGGAGAAATTGTACTCAGCGCCGCCTGAGCCGGTCGAGGAGCACCGCGGCGAGGATCACGCCGCCGAGGACGACCCGCTGCGTGTAGCTCTCGATGCCGACGAGGTTCATGCCGTTTTGGATCACGGCGATGATCAGCGCCCCGACGAGCGTCCCGATCATGCTCCCCTCGCCGCCGGCAAGGCTCGTCCCACCCACGACCACCGCGGCGATGACGTAGAGCTCGTACATCTGCCCGAAGTTGGGCGAGCCGCTCTTGAGCTGCGAGGCCATCACCACCCCCCCGAGGCCTGCCAGGGCGCCGGAGAGGATGTAGGCGGCCAAGAGCGTGCCCGCCACCGGCACCCCCGAAAGCCTCGCTGCTTCCCGATTGCCACCGACGGCGAGAAGCCAGCGGCCGAACGTCATCCGCGTCATCACGAAGTGGGCGATTGCATAGAGAATCAGGACGAGGACGACGGCGTTGGGGAGACCGAGATCGGCCCCGCGGCCGAGCCACATGAACGAATCGGGCACTTGATACACGCTTTGCCCCTTGGCGAGCATCGAAGCCCCGCCCCCCGCCACGAGCATCATCGCGAGCGTGGCGATGAACGGCGGGATCCCGAAGCCGACGATCACGCCCCCCGAGAGCGCCCCGGCGAGTGCCCCGACCGCCACGCCGCCAAGGCCGGCAAGCAGCATGCCGAGCGTGCCCGCCTCGAC
The DNA here is from genome assembly GCA_044342095.1 of Pirellulales bacterium. GTDB lineage: Bacteria > Planctomycetota > Planctomycetia > Pirellulales > UBA1268 > QWOP01. The sequence continues at coordinate 278 of JBIIQL010000472.1, read as the reverse complement.
ACCGCCGGCGCAGTCTCGGACAAGGACCGCCGTCACCACCGAGGCAAGCGCGATCATGCTCCCGACGGAGAGGTCGATCCCGCCGGTCATGATCACGAGCGTCATCCCCACCGCGAGGATCGCGATCACCGCGATCTGGTTGGCGATGTTGAGGAGGTTTTCGAGTTTGAGAAAGTTTGGCCAGGCGTACGGGCGCGGCTGGACGATCGATGGCGCGCCAAGCGCCGGGAAATCGGTCGGCAGATCGGAGAACAGGGCCCAGGCGGCGCTCGCCGAAC
>JBIIQL010000471.1:0-3531 GCA_044342095.1 Pirellulales bacterium | reverse complement strand
CGGCGGCACGCCTGGCCTCGTCGAGACTGACGTCCGCCGGCTCGAGGAGGACCTGATGGGCCAAGCGGACCCGCGCCCCCTCGCGGGTGGCAGGCCTGCCATCGGCCGTGTCGTCCGATGTCGCGTTCTCAGGGAGGCCACCGAGGAGGAGCCAGGCGTCCTGCGACCGCGCGTAGAGCTCGGCCGCGACCGGTCGACGGCATCCGGCAAGCGGCAGCGATCGCACGAGCGCGGCCAAGGGCGTCCGCTCGATCCCGGTGTACGCCAGCTCGCCGCTGGCCATTCTTCCCACGTCGTCGGTCGCCAAGGGGAGCGGTCGGCGCCGATCGAAGCGAACGATGTCGGTCGTCGTCGACCCGACATCGACGAGCAGTCCGTGGTTACAGTCCGCGACGGCGGCGGCAAGCCGCGTCAAGACATGCCAGTTCGAGGCGGCAGCCGCAAGCGGATCGGCACGCGCGATCCCGGGGCCCACGAGCCGGCCGTCGACGAGGTAAATGCCGAGATCGGCTTCTACGGCCGCAGCGGCGGTCTGAAGGGCGGCGATGATCGACGCCACCCCCGCCGCGCGGTCGGCATAGCAATCGGCGATCTCGCCGGTCATCGTGGCGACGATTCGCCGGGGGCGCCACGCGGCCGCGATCGCCGTCAGCCGATCGGCGAGTTGATCCGATCGACGCCACAGCTCGAACGTCTCGGCGTGCACCCGCCCACGACCATCGGCCGCCTTGAGATTGGCGCCACCGACATCGAAGGCAAGCACGCCGCCGACCGGCGGTTCACCGTGCTCGTCATCCATCGATCCCCTCATCGTTCTCCCCTGGCTCCGAGGCCACTGGCCCGACGAGCCCGCCGTCGACGGTGAAGCTGCCATCCCCTCCCGTTTCCGCCCCGGGCCAGAGACACGCTTCGCCGGCCACCACCGCGAGCATCGCCCGGAGGAGGCTCGCCTTCCCGAGGCTCCAGAGCCCGACGAACGACGTCGTCATCCGCGGATTGACCTCGAGGACACGATCCCCGAGGCCATCCTCCCGATCCCCGAGGATCATGTCGACTCCCACCCAGCCGCGAGCCCGCCGCTGCGGCGATTCCAGTCCCCGGATGGCACGTCGGGCGAGGGCCATGGCCCGGTCGCGGAGGGGAGACCCAAGCCGCAGATCGCCACCGAGATAGGTCGGACGGTTTCCTGCGGAGAACCGCTGCCGAACCGGCGGCAGGACGATCATCTCCGCTGGTCCGCACAGACAGGAGACCCCCACCGGCACGCCGTCAACGAACGCTTCGACGCGTCTGGGAAGCGGGGCAGGGGGGAGGACAGCCCCCCGTGGGATGACGACAAGTCCCTCACCGCCACAGCGATCGAGGGCCTTGGCCACGGCCGGCCTCCGAAACGGATCGGGGAGCCGTCCGCCGGCCGGCAGGAGACAGCCGGCCGGAACGGCCACGCCTGCCCCTGCCAGGGCGAGCACGGTGGCCTGCTTGTCGGCAGCGAGGGTGATGAATGGGCCATCGGCAGCAGCGACGCTTCCCCCCGCCGCTCGGGCCACGGCCACGCGGTCGGCGAGGATACCGTCGGTTTCCGGGGCCACGATCAACGTCCAGTCGGCCGCGGCCGCAGCCTCCGCCAGACAGCCGCGCTCCCCTCCCTCCGGCACGCGGATCACCGTCACCCGATCGTGCTTCTCCGAGAGCGGCATGTCGGCCGCATCGTCCAGGAGAAGCGTGAACTCGAGGTCGTCGGCTCGGCACCCATCGCGCAGGAGCGCCGCGAGCATCGCCCGCCCTTCGACGGGAAGACCAGCCGGCACGCCCCCAGCATCTCCGCAGAGGCCCGCCGCCTCCGGCGTCCGCAACCCGCCGGAACAGCACCACTCGTGGAGCACGACCCTCACGGGGATCAGCCCTTTTCAGAAGATGCCGAGTTGATCACGGGCGTCATCGGTCATCCGATCGGGGGTCCACGGGGGTTCCATGACGATTCGCACTTCCACGCCCGCGACCTCGGGATGGGACGCGAGTGTCCGCTTCGTGTCCCCGATGAGTTGCGGGCCAGCCGGGCAGGCCGGGCTTGTCATCGTCATGTCGACCGACACTTGCTGTTTGCCGGGAGTCTCGGCGGAGGGAGCGAGCGTGACTCCGTAGATCAGCCCCAGATCGACGATGTTGACAAACAGTTCAGGATCCTTGACCTGCTTGAGCAGCTCCCGGACGCTGTCCTCGCAGAGAGCCCCTGCGGCGGAGGGCGAAGGGGCCGCAGCCGCTCCCGCAGTCGACGCCGGTACGGCTGCCGGCGGAGCGGCGATCGGGAGGCCGAAGGCCGGCTTCGCAACCGGGGCCTGGGCGACCGGACCATCGATGCCATGGCCGCTCCGCAGCCGCACCCAAACTCCACCGTCCTCGACTTTCACATCGTGAGCCCGCGTCGCCCGGACCGCCGGCATCGAGAGCGCCGCGCCGGTACGGACGTCGAACTTCGCTCCATGGCGCGGGCAGGCGACCTTGTGGCCGGTCAGTTCCCCGGATGCCAGGGGCCCGCCGTCATGGGTGCAGACGTCGTCGAGGGCATGAAACGCCCCATCGACGTGGAACAGGGCGATCACGTCTCCGTCGACCTCGACCACGGTCGCCCCAGGATCGGGCAGTTCGCCCACCGAGGCCACCCGCACGAAATCAGCCATCGCACTTCCTCCCGGAATCCCAAGCCAGAGACACAGCCCTTTGCAGGCGATCGAGTCCCGCCACGGCGCTGACGGCGACCGGCGACGTCAAGAGACCCGTCGGATCCGCCCGCCGATCGCGGCCGACAGCGCCTCGCGCACCGGGGGAATCGTGATCCGGTCGAAGACCTGCTGGAAGAATCCGGCGACGACGAGCCTGGCTGCCTCGTCGGCCGTCAGCCCACGGGCCCTGGCGTAGAAGATCTGCTCCTCATCGACCCGCCCACTCGTCGCGCCATGGGTACAGCGAACGTCGTCAGCCTCGATCTCGAGGCCTGGAATCGAATCCGACCGCGCCTCACGCGAGAGCATGAGCGTGTCGTTTCGCTGGTAGCCGTCGGTCTTCTGAGCGGCCTTGTCGACCTTGATCATCCCGCGCCACACCAACCGCGAGCGGTCCTGGAGTGCTCCCTTGTAAAGGAGATCGCTGTGGCAGCCCGGTGCCATGTGGTGCTGGAGCGTGTTGTAAACCAACTGCTGCCGCCCCTCGGTGAACATCACGCCGTTGACCTGGGCATCGGCACCACGGCCAACGAGCGCCACATCCTGCTGCACCTGGGAAAGCCGGCTTCCGAGGGCTGCAAGCGTCCACTGGAGTCGACCGCCGGCGTCGACGGTGGCCCGCTGACGGGCGAAGTGCCACACTCCCCGGCTCCAATTTTGGAGATTCACCATCCGCAGCGAGGCCTTGCGGCCGACGACGATCTCCGTGGCCCCGCAATGGAGACCTCCGTCGTTGCCAGCGTCGCCGCCGCCAACCGTCTCGGTGAGAACCGTCGCCTCCGCCCCCTCCTCGAGGACGACGAGGACATGG
>JBIIQL010000470.1:0-3534 GCA_044342095.1 Pirellulales bacterium | reverse complement strand
CGTCGGCACGCAGGCGCTCGTCTGCGGCGAGGCGCGGTTTCGCAATCTGGCGCTCGTCGTCATCGACGAACAGCACCGCTTCGGCGTCGTCCAGCGCGGGCTCCTCCAGCAGGGGCACACCGATCCCCACACCCTCCTGATGACGGCGACGCCGATTCCGCGGACCGTCGCCCATGCCGTTTACGGCGATCTCGACGTCTCCACGCTCGACGAACAGCCGCCGGGGCGGCAGCCGGTGGCGACCTACCGGGTCGGCCCCGAGCAGGCCGACTCGTGGTGGGACTTTTTTCGTCGCAAGCTCCGCGAGGGGCGGCAGGGGTATGTCGTCGTTCCGGCGGTCGAGGAATCGAAGCGCGGCCTCGAGAGCATTTCCAGTGCCCACGAGCACCTTGCCAACGGTCCGCTCGAGGCGTTTCGATTGGGGCTCGTCCATGGCCGGATGCCGGCGAAGAAGAAACAAGAAGTGATGGAGAAGTTTCGCGCCGCGGAGATCGATGTCCTCGTGGCGACGAGCGTCATCGAGGTGGGGATCGACGTCCCCAATGCGACACTGATGACCATCCTCGACGCCGATTCTTTCGGCCTGGCCCAGCTTCATCAGCTCCGCGGCCGCGTCGCCCGTGGCGCCACCCGCGGGATCTGCGGCGCCGTGACGGGCGAGGCCGAAGGGGCCTGCCCACGGATCGATGCCTTCGTCGCCACGACCGACGGCTTCGAACTCGCCGAGCAGGATCTCCTGCTGCGCGGCCCCGGCGATCTCGTCGGCTCGAGGCAAAGCGGCGCCCCGCCGATGTATCTGGCCGATCTTCTCCGCGACGCGTCGGTCGTCGCCGAAGCCCGCCGCGACGCGCTCGAGCTTTTCGAGCGTGATCCGCTCCTCGCCGACCCGCAGTTGGCCCGCCTCCGCCAGCTCATTCAGAAGCGCTGGGGGGAAACGCTGGGACTCGCGCAGATCGGGTGACCGGGAGGGATTTCAGCGTCTTTTAACGCCGATATCTCCCCGAGCTATCTCTCGCAACTCAAGCAGGATGAACGCGAGCCGCCGTATCAATGCAAGCTGCCCGGCCCGGTTTGTTTCGTGGCACCCGATCGGCTATTCCTTCACCACCGCGGCACGCTCACTCCAAGCGATCTGCCTCTCGTTCCCGCAAGAGCCACATGCCGGGGGTCATGATGGCAAGACCATAGAATCGGTCGCCAAGAAGGCGGCTGAAGTCGGCGCGATCGAGCGTCAGAAGAACATCAGCCGATGCCAAGGCGCTGAAGAGAATAGGTCTGTCCTTCTCCACCGGAAATACGGCGGGCTTGTCGATCGTCAAAACGTCATCGACAGTAACGAGTCGACTCCGGAGCCTCAGCCACGCGGTGGTGACAGATGCCGGGAAGGCCGCGAGATTACGGACTGTTTCCGCGACGGCATAGGGGGTGGTCACCAAGCGCCAGTCACGCGCTCCTGCCAGGAGGAACACCGACCGGGATGCGCCTTCGGCCGATGCAGCGCCGGCAATCATGACGCTTGAATCTAGAAACAGCCTCACGGCTGCTCCCGCAGGCGGCGCATATCCCCCTCATCCTCCGCGATCCAGCGCGCCATTTCTTCTGCCGAGAACACCCGGGGCTCGGGTAACTTCGCGCCCTCCGCCCGGAGCCGAGAAGCCAGAAACAGCATCAGTTCCTGCTTCTCGGCTGGCGAGAGCGAGACGGCTGCGGCCTCAATTTCAGCAAGCGTGACCATACGCACAAGCGTACACCACAAGAGGGTCTTCTGCAAAGCCCGCGTGCCCTGGCATGAGCGAGTTTTCCGAACACCTCACCAGCGTGCGGAATCGTGCGGTCTGCTGGCGCGGGCGGCCTCTGCGCCGCCCGATACCCCTGCAGATTGGCCGCCAAGGACGGCATCTCCCAGGGCTATCTCTCGCAACTCAAGCAGGATGAACGCGAACCGACGCTGTCCATCGCTCAGCGGCTCGCAACGGCTCGTGGAGTGTCGCTCGATGCTTTGGCCACGGGAGCCGCGTGACGACGACTGGCCCCGCCTGGCCGCTATACTCCGCGGACAGTTCGCCCGGGCCGACGCGTGCCTTGGCGTCGCCCCACAGGGAGCCGCGGATGTACTACTTCGCCTACGGATTCAAAAAGCCGATCGCCCCGCTTCTTGCCCTCCAGGTGGCGCAGCAAGCGATGGTCAGCGCCGGCTTCACCGTGTTCGATCCGGTCGCCCCAGGGAAGATCACCCTCGGCGGCACGCAGACGCAGGCCGGCGTGATGGTGACCGTCGTGGCGATGGACTGCGAAGGGGGCGCCTCGGTCGTCGTCAACGGTTTTTGTGCCAACGACCTCGCCGTCGATTCCGCCCGCAGCTTCGCCGAGAACATCGCCGCCGCCGTCAATTACGCCTGACTGCCGATGGCGAGTTTCGCGCCGGTCTTCCAGCCAGCCGCATCGCGCTCGACGGCATGGTAGAGCGTGTCGCGCTCGACAGGGTCGCGACCTGCCTCGCGGATGAGCCGTTGAATCTGCTCCACCGAGAGGATCTCCGGCGTCGTCGCCCCGGCGTCGTGATAGATCAGCTCGTGGCGGACGGTACCGTCGAGATCGTCGGCACCATAAGCGAGCGAGGCCTGGGCCGTGCCGATCCCGAGCATGATCCAGTAGGCCTTGATGTGGTCGAAGTTGTCGAGGACGAGCCGCGACACGGCCATCGTCCGCAGGCTCATCGTCGCCGACGGCTTGGGGAGGTGGGAGAGGCGCGTGTTCTCCGGATGAAACGCGAGGGGGATGAAGGTCTGGAAGCCCCCTGTCTCGTCTTGGAGTTCGCGGAGGCGGAGGAGGTGGTCGGTGCGGTGGAAGGCGTTCTCGATGTGGCCGTAGAGCATCGTGGCGTTGCTCCGCAAGCCGAGTTCATGGGCCATGCGGTGAACGGCAAACCATTCGCGCGTGTCGGCCTTGTGCTCGCAGATCTTGTCGCGGACCTCCGGGTGGAAGATCTCGGCTCCGCCGCCGGGGAGGCTGCCGAGGCCGGCGTCTTTGAGTTCGACGAGGATGTCGCGGAGAGAACGCTTCGTGAGGTGCTGAAACCAGTTGATCTCCACCGGCGTCCAGGCCTTGAGGTGGAGCGACGGATAGTGGTCGTGGAGGAGGCGGACGATGTTGAGATACCAGTCGTAGTCCTTTTGGTGGTGGAGTCCGCCGACGATGTGCATCTCGGTGCTCCCCGCCTCGACCGCCTCCTTCCCGCGGGCGAGGATCTGCTCCGCCTCCATCACGTACCCCCGGGCATCGCGGAGATCGGCCCGGAAAGCACAGAACGTGCAGCGGTAGACGCAGACGTTCGTGGGATTGAGATGGGTGTTGATGTTGTAGTAGCCGGCGTTGCCGTTCTTCCGCTCGCGGACGATGTTGGCAAGTTCGCCGAGTTCATGGAGATCGATCCGTTCGTCCCAGAGCATCTCCGCCTCTGCGGCGTCGAGACGCTGCCCCGCCTCGACCTTCTCGCGCACCCGATCGAGGGAGGGGACGGCGGCACGGATCATG
>JBIIQL010000469.1:0-3535 GCA_044342095.1 Pirellulales bacterium | reverse complement strand
CGGATTGAAGTCGGACATGAAGGTGACCCACGAAGCAGTTCGGTGTGAAGCGACGCTCCGGAGAACCGACGAGCCCTCCGTCCGAGGGGACAGCCTAAACCGTCCCCGCTGCGATCGTCCACCGATCGGCACGGGCTGGCCACCGATGATCCCGGCGACTCTGCCGGCTCCCCGCCCGCGGTCCCCATGAGCGCGGGAGGGATCTCAGCTCCCCCCCATCCCCAGCCGCAGGCGGACGAGGAGGTCGTGGAGCGCCGCTCCGGCGGTGGGAGCCTCGGGAAGGGGGCTCACCGCGGCGGCGGCTTCCAGTTCGGCCGTGAGGCGCTCGACTTCACGGCGGTGGAAGTCGGCGTCGTCGTGGGTGAGCGTCTCCTTCTCCGTGCCGTTGACCTTCCTGGCGATCAGATCGTCAATCCACGAGAGCCGCACCGCGTCGTTGAGAACGACGAGATTCACCTCCACCTCGCCGGTGCGCATGAGGTGGATTCCCGTCAGGAGCACCCGGTACGTGTAGAGGAGCGGCTTCACACGTCGCGGCCGCTCCTTGTCGAACAGCGCCCACTGTCGCGCGGCGAAGCCGAGGTAGTGGTGGGCGTGGTGGCGGGTAAGGCAGGCGGGGGCGAGGGCGACGAGGGCTTCGTGGGCCGGCGACGACCGCACAACCAGCGGCGAGAGGAGCTGCTCGAGAACATAGCCGTTCTTGCGGAGGAGGAGCCGGAAGAACTTCGCCGCGTCGTGGGTCACCAGATCGAGCTCGAAGCCGTCGTCGTCCGCGGTCCGCTCGATCGTCTCCGGTCCCGTCACGAGCCCCACGACGTCGGCCGCCGGGAGGAGATGGACGCCGCGGAGATCGAAATCGGAATCGGGGGAGGCGAAGCCGTAGAGGTGGGCCCCGCTGACGGTGGCGAAGAGGAGCGGAGCGGGATGGGCATCGGCCACGGCGCCGAGCCTGGCGAGCATCGCCGCGTCGATCGATCCCCCCGGTCCCCGTGATGACACGTTCACAGCACGTCCCTCACCCGTTCGAGTTCGGCCTGGATGTTCCGCAGCGCTGTGACGGCCCGGTCAGGGTCCTCCACACAGCCGGAGAGACTGCCGTAGTGGCTCTCGAGGCAGTCGAGGAGGAGCCGGCGCAGCGCCGCTTCGTCGGGCACCGCCCGGAGCCGACTTTCCGCCCAGGCCCGCTCGAGCTGCGATTCCTTCTCCGCGCACCACTGCCGGAGCCGCTCCTGGCTCCACTCGCCACGGCGGATCGCCTTGAGGCGCTCCCGATCGCGTTGGAGGTCGAGATCCTCCTCGACGAGGATCATCTCCACCTCGCCGAGGAGGCGGACGACATGATAGGCAAACTTCACGTCATAGCCATGCTCCTCGACGACGGCCGCCCGCTTTCCCAGCGGGCGCTTCGTGGCGATCTTGTGGAGCTGGGCGTAGGCATAGCCCTTGAACTTCGGCCAGCAGCCCTTGTGGAGGAAGAGCCGGCGCCGCTCGCGAACGAGCGTCCCCACGGCGGTGGTGTGAACGACGCAGGTCGCCGGTGTGAACAGGCTGTCGATGATGTTCGGGTTGTTCTCCATCGCCAGCTGGAAGAACTTCACGATCGAGTAAATCGTGAGATCATGGCTGCGGCCGCTGCCGCCGAGGGCCTGGGGATCGACGACATGATGGGCCTCGAACTGCTCGAACCGGGGTGGCGCCGTGCCGAAGCCGGCGATCGCACCCCGGAGGTGGGGAAAGAGGTCCTCCTTCGGTGGAATCGCGAAGCCGTAGAGGTCGAGGTCGCTCGAGTCGCCGGAAACGCCATACGCGACGCTCCCCATGATCGTCTCGTACATGACGTTGGCGGGGAGCCACCGCGGGGGCTTCACGAGCCCCCGGCCAGCGAGGTCTTCGAGTGTGCTCATCGGATGGGGCTCTCTCGCCGCGGGCCTGCGAACTTTTGATCCACCATCGTACGGAGTTGCCGGCCGACGCCGCGAGCCTGCCGACGCGGTGGCCTCGACCCGCGCTCGAGTCCCGAAGTACGATGAAGGGGCTGGTTACCACTCCCGAGAGCCGCCCCGTGCCACCGATTCAGCTTCCCACCGCCGCCGTCGGCCGCCGCGAGCTCCTCCGGGTCGGGGCGCTCTCGATCCTCGGCTGCGCCGGCGGGGATGCCTTCGGCCGGCGTGTCGCCACGGCGGCCACCGTTGGCCCACCGGCCGACGGCTGGCAGCGGCAGTGCATCTTCATCCTCCTCCAAGGGGGCGCAAGCCACATCGATCTGTGGGATCCGAAGCCGAGGGCCGTCGCCGAGATCCGTGGCCCCTACCGGCCGATCGCCACGACCGCCCCTGGGATCGAGTTCGGCGAGCTCATGGAGCGGTCGGCGACCGTGGCCGACAAGCTCTGCGTCATCCGCTCGATGACGCACAAGTTTTCCAACCACATCGCCGGCACCTACATCACGCTGACCGGGTCGAACAACCAGCGCGATCAGGATCGCGAAGCCCACTCCGACGACTTTCCCGGCCCCGGCGCCGTCCTCAACGCCCTCCAGACGTCCCCGCCGGGTGTGCCGCGGAGCGTGTCGCTCCCCAACTGGCTGAGCATCCCCGGCCCCTCCAACCGGATGCCGGGGCAGTACGGCGGATTCCTCGGGGCGGTCCACGATCCCTTCATCATCGAGGGGGATCCGAACTCGACCGGCTACAAGCCGCTCGCCCTCACGCCGCCGGAGGGGATGACCAACGACCGGCTCGGCAACCGCCTTGAGCTCAACCGTCGCCTCGACGGCGTCGCCCGGCTCCTCGAGAAGGACACCCGCGAACAATACGACAGGCTTCAGCAGAGCGCCTACGACCTCGTCACCGACGGCCGCTTCCGCCGGGCGCTCGATCTCTCGGAGGAGCCGGCGCGGATCCGCGATGCCTACGGACGGACGAAGTTCGGCCAATCGCTCCTCCTGGCGCGGAGGCTCGTCGAGGTGGGGGTACAGTTCGTCGCCTACAACGCCTTCAACCAGGAGTGGGACACCCACGGCGGACTCGTCGGCCGCTACCAGCAGATCGTCCCTCCGATGGACCGGGCCTTCGCGGCCCTCGTCGCCGATCTCGCCGACCGCGGCCTCCTCGAGCGGACGCTCGTCGTCAACACCGGTGAGTTCGGCCGCACGCCGGGCATCAACAAGGACGCCGGCCGCGACCACTGGCCCAACGTCTACTCGACCGTCCTCGCCGGCGGCGGCGTCCGTGGCGGCGTCGTCTACGGCGCGAGCGACTCGAAGGGCGCGGAGCCCGCCGACCGCCCGGTGACGCCAGCCGATGTCCTCGCCACCGTCTACGACCGGCTCGGCATTCCACCGAGGACCGAACTCCGCGATCGCCTCGACCGGCCGATGCAACTCTCCGACGGCACGGTTCTCGACATCTGCTGACTCGGGCAGAGCCCTGACCGATCTCCGTCGCGTGAACGTCCGACATACTTCCCACCAATCGGCAACTCAGCGAGGCGTGGCCCGTGCCCTCGAGCGGCGTAGCCGGCAAGCGGAGCCATG
>JBIIQL010000044.1:0-12236 GCA_044342095.1 Pirellulales bacterium | reverse complement strand
CCCCGATGCGGGAGCGAACGTCGCCGGGGCGATCGGCAACCTGTTCGGGCTCATCGTCGGAGTCACCTACTACGTCGGCCTCGAGACATCGGCGAAGCAGGCCACCTGGGGCAAGCAGATCGTCGGCATCAAGGTCACCGATCTCAACGGCCGGCGGCTCACCGTCGGCCGCTCCTTGGGGCGGTATTTCGCCAAGATCCTCTCCGGATGCACCGTCATCGGCTGGTTCCTGCCGCTGTTCACCGAGAAGAAGCAGGCCCTTCACGACATCGTCGCCGGTACCCTCGTGCTCGACAGGTGACTCCGTTGCCGAGTCCCCCAGCCACGCCGCCGCCGCTGCCCCGCCGCCGCTCCCCGCGCCGGACCGCCGCGGTCGTGGCGACGCTCGGGCTCCTCATGTTCGTCGTGGCGGCCTGGCTTTCTCCCTACGAAGCCGATGGCAGGCCGCGGGTCTCCGGCACGCACCGGCAACTCGGTCTTCCCCCCTGCCAATTTCAGACGCTCTTCCACGCGCCGTGTCCTTCCTGCGGGATGACAACGAGCCTGGCTTTGCTCATGGATGGCGATCTGGGCGCGGCCTGGGGGGCGAACTGGGCGGGGGTGGTGCTCGCCGCGATGGCGGCGGCGGCCGTCGCCTGGCTGCTGGTGATCGCGATTGCCGGCATCGATCCCGGGCGCTGGTCGGTGGAATGGACGGTCGAGCGATTGGCGCTGGGTGGGGCGGCCGTTGCCGGGGTGCGGTATGTCGGTGTCGCCCTCGGGTGGCTGTTCAGCGGCCCTGGGTGAACCTGGATGAACCTGGGTGAATCGGTGCAGGCCACGACAAAGACTTTTTCGACGAAAACCTGGAGGCTCGCATGCCATCCGACATTCCGCCGCCGCTTCCTCCCTCCCCCCGAGGCCCCGCAGAACTGCGTTTCGATGCCGCGGCCGGCGGCCGTGTCGAGGAGAAGCCGAGTCGGCTGGCGCTGGCGAGCGTGGTGCTCGGCGTGCTCTCGTGTCCATTCTTCTGCCTCACCGGGATCCCCGGGCTGATCTGCGGCGTGATGGGGCTGCGCCAGATCGAGGCGAGCGAGCGGCCCGGCTCCCCGGTGCGCTACACCGGCCGATCGAGAGCGCTCACCGGGATCATTCTCAGCGGCATGATGCTCTTCATGTCGCCGGTGCTCGTCGGGACGCTGTTCGGCGACGGCGCGGTGCGGACCGTCGCGCAGCAGATCGACGCGAAGACTCTCCGCGCGCTGTTCACCCGCGATGGCGGCGAGGTACTGGGGGCTCCGTGATCTGGCTCCGGCTTCAGCTCGGCCGGCCCGTCATTCCCCTTCGGTGAGGAGCCAGGTGGCAAACGACGCCAGCCAGTGCTCGCCGGCGTAGTCGCCGCTGGTGACATGCGGGAGCCCCGCGGCGGCGTGCCGCTCGGCTGCGGCCAGGAGCGTCTGACGCGTGGCGTCTCCTTCGGGAAACATGGTGGCCAAGCTCCGCAGGCACCAGGCGCGGCTGAGGTTGAGACCGTCGAGGTGAACCAGCTGTGGGTCGGTGCGATCGGTAACCGTCGCCGGCTCGAGGATGCTCGCGGGAACACCGCTGGCGAGATCGGGGAGGAAGCGGTGGAACCAGCCGCGAAACGCCTCCGCCGGTAACACCCGTCGCATCAGGTCGGCTTCCATGAGGCTCGGCGAGAAGAAGTCGGCCCCGTCCGGCTCCCAGGCCGCCGGGATCCGCTCGTCGGCCCCGAAGTAGCTCCGGCTCCGCTCGACGACGAGGGCCTCGAGTTTCTCATGCTTCACGGCGCGGGCGTAGTCGAGGGCGAACGAGAGCCCGAAGGCGGTGCTCGAATGAACGCCACTGCGGTTGGGATACGTCTGCTTCGGGAAGTAGTCGAGATACGAAGTGACGATTCCCTCGACGAGCGGCCTCAAGTGTGCCGACCATGCCCTCCCGTCGGGGTCATCCCAGTCGTGGAGCTCCTCGGCGAGCTTGAGGAGCCAGGCCCAGCCGTAGGGGCGCTCGAACGACGTGGCCCCGGGCCGGGAAAAGAATCTCGCCTCGGCCTCCAGATTCTCGGCCGTGAGATTCGCCCCCAGCGCCGCCCGGATCTCCCCCTCGATTCCGATGCCGGGGAAGCGGCGGAGAATACGGACGAGCATCCAATGGCCATGGACGGCCGAATGCCAGTCGTAGCAACCGTGGAAGGCCGGATGAACCTGCCGCGGCGGCAGGACATCGGCGTCGCCGTTGAGGACGTCGGCCGGCTTGTGGGGATATTCCTTGGCGATCCCGTCGAGGGCCAGCCGCGCGAACTTCGTCGCCTGCTCCGCGGTGAGCGGAGCCGCGACGGCGGCGCCCGGGAGGAGGAGGCCGCAGGCGAGGGCGATCGGAAGGGCGGATCGCCAGAAAGCCTGCTTCCGCGGGGGAGCAAGCCACCAGCGGTCACTCGCGCCGGCAAAGCTCGCCACAACGTCGAGGAAGCCGACGAGTGCGTCGGTGTCGCGCCAATCGATCAGAACATGCTGCAGGGCGTCGATGAGTGAATCGACCACGGCAACCGGAGCTCCCCCGGCGCGGAGCCGATCGATCACCTTGCGGACTTCCGCGAGGAGGGACCCCAGAGACTCGACCGTGACATCGGCGACCCTCCCCGATCGCGGCTTGAGAAGCGCCAGGGCCTCGCAGACCACCGCCTGTTGGCTGGCAAGGTCGAGCGGACCGGGGGGGATGGCTGTCAGCGGATCGATTTCGGGAGAGGAGATTTCACTCGGGCTGGGATCCTCGAAGTCCCACACGATCGAAGCGTCTGCGATCGGAGCTTCGTCGCAGGCGAGCAGCGGGAACGAGCGCCCCACGCTCGTGCTCCCGCGAAGGCCCTGGCGCGCGGTCCATCCGGAAATCCCCTGCGCCACGGGCTGAACGATCCGTCGGAGCGCCCCCGCTCTCGTTTCGTTCGGCTGCCGGTCGTCGACCACCACGACCGCCGTGAACCGACAGAGCACCCCGAAGGCGGTCGAGAGGTCGATGATCCGTTTTTCGAGCTCGCTCGTGGCGGGGCCGTGGCTGAGCGCGAGGCCGTCCTCGAGCTGACGCAGTCTTCCTCGCGCCCAGAGGACACCGAGGCCCTTCGCCTCCGACTCTGTCGGCGCGAGGTCGAGTCGCCACGGGGCGCCGCCTCGCTCGTGGCCGTGGACTGTCACCGTGCCGCTGCCTCCCTTGGCATACCGGCCGCGAAGCACGAGCGGCACGCCGGGATGGAGATCGGGCATCCTCGCCGGGACGAGCGATCCCGCGACGATCTCGAGGCCATGCCCCTCGACCCGGAGGTCGGTGAGGAGCGGCGGCACGAGACGCTCCTGGATCCGGTCCATCACGACGTCGAGTCGTGCCTCGCTCTCCACGATCTCGACACTCCCGCCGCTGGCATCGGCCAGGCGCGAGAGCAATCCCTCGTTGATCGCCGTGTCGATGCCGACGACCTGAAGGATGGTCTTGCCGAGATGGTCTTCGAGATTCGCAAGCACCCGTTCCTCGTCACCGATCTGCCCGTCGGTGACGAGGACGAGCATCGCGGTGCGGTCCGAGGGGGCAGGGGCGAGCTTGCCTCCGGGAGACGCCAGGAGTTTCAGGCCCGCCTCGAGGGCCGCGGCCATCTCGGTGCCCCCTCGGGCTTGGATCGTCGCCAACCATTCAACGATCGCCCACCGCTGCCGGTCGGTCGCCGTGGCGAGCTCGAGGGTCGGGCCGAAGTGCTCGACGGAGTCGTCGAAGGCGATCACGGCGAGGCGGTCTGACTCGGAGAGCGTTTCGATCATCCGTCCGAGCGCCCGGCGCGCCGCGCCGATCTGCCAGGCACCCATGCTCCCCGAGCGGTCGAGGACGAAGACGACGTCCCGCGGCTGGCGCGAGCTGGTCGTCGCCGCCGGCGGAAGGATGACGCACGAGAACGTCCCCTCCCCCGGTGCCTCCGCGCTCCTGTCGGGACGCCCCATTCCCACCGGGCGGTTTGCGTCGGGCTCGAGGGTGAACGTGCCGACGGCGAGCGCGCCTGCGGGGAGGGGCCAGCGGAGGATGAAGTCGCGGTCGAGTCGTTGCCCGGGTTCGGCGATCACCAGGAGCCGGCTTCCGTCGTGCTCGTCCCGCGCAGGGATGGACGTTGTGACGTGGGGCCCGTTGGCGGCGATCGTGCCAAGCCCGATCGAGATGCGGATACCGAGCCGGACGGGATTCGGAAATCCGGGAAGGAGGACTGGCGGCGAGATCCGCGAAGCATCGGGGACGAGGTCGGTGTCGGCAAGCACGCCATCCCCCACCGAATCGCCGTCGAGCGGCGCGCCGGGGCAGTAACGCTCCGCCACCACGAGCGGAAAGCGGTAGGTCGCCTCCAGCCCGTCGACGGCGAGGGGAGCGACGAGCGTGAACTCGACACGGGCCGGCGACCTGGCCGGAATGTTCCCGACGCGGATCGTGAACACGTCGGGGCGCTCCTCCTCGGCGATCGCCGCCGATCGCCCCTCGGCGATGGCTCGGTCGTAATCGATGCGGGCCCTGCCGCGCTCGTCGATCCGTCCCTCGATGACCGCCCCGTCGACGATCATCCGGAAACGGATCACGGCCGCCCGTGGCGGGAGGGGGAAGATGTAGGTCGCCTCGAGTGGTTCATCGAAGACGTTTCGGAAGCTCTGCGACACCGTCGCGTGCGCCACGAGGCCGTCGATGGCGGTGTCGAGGTCCATCGCCGTCAGTGGCAGGCGGCCCCGGTCGGTCTCCAGGGCCCCAAACCCCTTCTCTGCGGTCCCGTCCGGCATGGCTGCGAAAGCCGCGTCGGTCATTTTGTCGATCATGGGTTGGGCCCTTTCTTTGGCCGACGGGATCGTGACGCCGCCCCACGCTCGGCCGGCGTGAGGGCAGTCGACGACAAGAAGGCGACCAGCGGCGCGGAAAGCTCCGCGAGCCGGGTCTGTTCGGAGGGGGTGAGCGGTCGGCCGTTCCAGACCACGACCACGCTGCCGCCGACGCTTCCCGACTGGAGGCCGGACTGGCTGTCGGCCTGGGCCGCGGCGGTTGAGAGCGGTGCCCCGATCGGTGACGCGTCGAGCGCCTCGACAGGCGTGGCGGCCGGCCGCGTCTTCCAGAATGGGCCGTCGCGCCGGGATGGCTCGAGGGCCGCCGCCAATCCGGCCGCGACGCTGGCTTCGCGGGCCGCGACGGCAGACGCGATCAACGCGTCGACGTCCCGCAGCGGCAGTTCGAGCGTGCGGGCGAGTTCGCCGTCGGTCTTTCCGGCCAGTCCTCCCTGGATCAACTCGAGGGAGAACCCGGCCGCCTGGAGCTTCTTGATGACGGCGAGTTGCAAGAGATGACGGCGGCCATGGAGGGCGGCTCGGCCGCGGAACCCGCTCGGCCGGTCGAGGATCCCGACCGACTGATACCACCGGATCGTGCGTTCATCGGGAAGGTCGCGGACGCGGCCGCTCCGCACCCCGGAGTACCCCCCCGCGAGGAGCGCCGGCACTGTGGCGACGAGTTCCGAGAGCGTGAGGAGGGGAGTGGTGGGAGGCATGGGCCAAGTCTGTCAGTGTTAATTGACAGTGTCAAGTGTGGGGGGCTCGAGCGTCGGCCCGGCATGGGGGAAACCGTCGTTTTCTCAGCCTGTTTTCCACTGGCCCGGGAGGCCGATCGTCGTCACAATCCCGCCCCCTCGACCCTGCCGCACCCGCCGCCGGCCCCCGCCACGAGACGCGCACCGACCATGGAAACGCCCCCGTCCCCCACGCTCGGCATCGCCGCGATCTCGATCGATCAGCCTGCCTGGGTGTTGGAGAACGGGTGGTTTGGCGAGACGATCCCGCGGAAGTTCACCCAGCACACCGGGATCGAGGCCCGGGCGATCTCACCCGATGACGAGGTGACGATGGGGCTGCTGGCCGTCCGCCGACTCCAGCAGGAATCGGGCTGCAACCTCGCCGACTGCCGGGGGATCGTCTTCGTTTCCCCCTCGTTCATCCCGCCGTCGGTCGCCCGGCGGCACCTCGCGCCCCACGAGGCGGCGCGCGAGCGACCGGGGCGGGCGGCTCGCCAGTTGGCCCGTGAACTCGGGGTGCGACGCTGCCGGACGCTCGGCCTGAATTGGTTCTGCTGCGGCTACAGTCGGGCGTTCTCGGTGGTCACCCGTCGCTGGGCACCGCGGCTGGGCCTCGAACGTGACGACTTCCTCCTCGTCGTCGTCGCCACCCGCATCAGTCGGATCACCGACTTCGGCTGCACGACCACCGGCGGCCTGTTCGGCGACATGGCGTCGGCCACGATCCTCGCGCCGATGGCCAGCCGGCGTTACCCCATCCACTTCGAGATCGTCCGAGCCGACGCCGGAAAGCTGCCGGTCGAGCGCCCCGCGTTCGACTTCCACGTCCGCTCCCACGTCGCCGTCCCAGCGGCCGGCGGGGCGAGAGAGCACGACGACACCCGGCTCGTCTATTCGCTCGACGGCATGACGATCGCCGATCTCGCGCCGCGGGCGATGTCGGCTGCCGTCGTCGAGTCGCTCGCTGCCACCGGCCTCCGCGGCAGCGACGTCGACTTCGTCGTGCCCCATCAGGCCGGCACCGGAATCGTTCGCTTTACCGGCATGAAGCTCGACGAGGCGGGCATCGGTGGCGAGCTGGTCAACGGCCTGACGCGACGGACCGGGAACGTGAGCGCCTGTTCGATTCCCCATGCCCTCCGGGAATCGTGGTCGCGGTTGCGGGGGCTCGTCGCCTGTCCCACCGCGGCGGTCGGCAGTCCGGGGCGGCCGGAGGTGCTCCAGGGTTGCATCCTCCTCCGCAGCACGGTGGTCCATGAAGCGCAGGTGAGGGCCGCCGCCTGACGGCCCGTCCGCCCCCGATCACTTCCCCCGCCGAGCGACCAGGGCCGCCCGGCGCCGCGACTCGAGCGCGTCGCCGATCTCCGCAGCCAGGCTCGGCGAATGGTCGAGCAGGTCGCCGATCGCCAGCGGGTCGAAGGCGAGGACGCGCAGATCCTCCTCGGCGACGATCCGCACTTCGTCGAGTCCCCCGCCGGCGGTCAATTGGTCACCGAAGCATTCTCCAGGACCGATCGTGCCGATCGGCGTCGTCGCCCCCTTGTCGTCGTTGGTCTTGAGGGCCGCCTTGCCGGAGAGAATGAGGGCAAAGCCGCTGAATCGCGATCGCGGCGAGTGGATCGATTCCCCCTTGGCGTAATCGCGCACCGCCGGCGGACGGGCCGTGGCGTGGGCGAGCGCCGGCTTGAAGCGGGCGTGGGGCTCGAGCGCCTCCGCCGGCGAACGCTCGGGGCGGCCGGGAGTCTCCCCCGGGCCATACTCCATCTGGATCGGGTAGGGGATTGTCAGCCCCTCGCGCCGGGCGACATACCAGACGCGACAAATGATCGTGTCGCGGATCGCGGCGAGATCTTCCTGCGTGGCGACCGAAAAGATGAGCCGATAATTCAGCATGAAGTCGCCATACCCCAGTGCCCTCACGATCGGGGCCGGGGTCTCGAGCACTCCGGGGATCGATTCGAGCATCGCCTGGAGGACTTCCTTCACCCGATAGGGAGCGTCGTCGTAGCCGAAGCCGATCTCGATGGCCTCGGTGCGCACAAGCGTCGGCCGGGAGAGGTTGCTGAACTCGCTTTTGTAGAGCGAGACATTGGGGACGATGTGGAGCTCGCGCGTGGCCGTCTCGATGTGGACGCTCCGCCAGTTGATCTCGATGACACGCCCCATCGTGTCCCCCGTCCTCACCCAGTCGCCGACTTTCAGCGGCCGCTCGAAGAGGAGCATGAGTCCCGATACGATGTTGCCGAGCGGCTCCTGGAGCGCCAGGCCGATCACGACCGAGCCGACCCCGAGGGCCGTGAGTGCCCCGCCGACCTCCTGCCCCCAGACCTTGGAGTAGATGACGATCCCGCCGAGCGCGACCAACGCGATGCGGATCAGGTCGCGGAGGAGCGTGGGGACGCGGTCCTGCCAGGAATCGGTGGCGGCCAAGCCGAAGAAGGTGTCGTTGAAGGCACCGACGATCGCCGAGAGCGCCGCGATCCAGAACACCGTCTCGGCGACGCGGACGACCGTGCCTTGGTTCGGAAACCCGAGGACGAAACTCACGAACAGGAGGATCGCCAGACTGGGGACGACGAGGCTGCGGAGGCTGCGGAGTGTCCGTGTGAACCGCCGTCTGCCGCGTTCGCTCGCCGAGATCGCCTCGGTGAGCGCGAGCTCGACGAGCGGGAACCCGAGCGCGAGGAGGACCGCCGGCCAAAAGTTCGGCACGCCCGTCACGATCGGGTGGGTGAAGAGCCAGTCGATCATTGCGCGCCCCTCATCCCTTCAGGGACCATGTCTCGATGGCCGGCCGGCCGTCGATGGCCACGGAGGACGGGCCGAGAAAATCGAACAGTTCCCCGGTGCGTTCGCGCACCTTGTCGGTCACCCGGATCGCGGTGCCCCCCTGCCGGGAGAGCCCCTTCGCCACGGCGACCGTCTCGCCCCACAGGTCGTAGAGGAAGCGACGGCGGCCGACGACACCTCCCACCACCGGCCCGGCGCTGACGCCGATGGAGACGCCGAGATCGAGGTGATGATCGCGGTTGAAGATGGCGACGATCCGCTCGATCTCCCGCGCGAAGGTGATCATCCGCCGGACATGGTCGGGACGGGTGACGGAGAGCCCGCAGACGGCCAGATAGGTCGTGCCGATCGTCCGCACCTTCTCGATCCCGCCGGCCTCGGCAGCCTCGTCGATCGCCGCCACGAGGTCGGCGAGGACGGCCATCGCCCGCGATTCGCCGGCTGCCGTGCCGAGCCCCTCCATCCCGACGATCTCCGCGACGAGGACCGACACATCGGCGAACTCCCGCTGCGCCCGCTCGTCGCCGTCACGGCGTGATTCGACCGCCGACGCGGGGAGGATGTTGTGGAGAAGTTCGTCGTGCTCCCGGACCTGCGTCTCGAGCTTCTCGGTCTGCCGGCGGATATTCTCGGCCATCCCGTTGAAGACGCGGCCGAGCTGACCGAACTCGTCCTCCGAATGGATCGGGACGCTGACATTCGTATCGCCCGCCCCGAGCCTTTTGGCGGCAGCCGTGAGGGCCCGGAGCGGCCGAGTGAGGAGATTCGAGAAGGCGAGGGCAAGGAGCGTCGATGCCAGGGACAGTCCGCTGGCCAGCCCGAACACCGTCCGGCCGAAGCGAACGGTCGGCGCGGAGGCCTCCGACTCGTCGACCGACGTCACGATCGCCCAGCGGAGGCGGCCGAGTTCCACCGGGCCGTAGGCGGCCACCACCGGCTCTCCCCGGTACCCGCGGGTTTTCATCACGCCGCTGCGGCCCCGCAGGGCCTCCTCGATACAGGCGTTGTCGACCGGCAAAAGGCACATCGCCGTTCCATGGGCCTTCATCCGCTCGATCACCTCGCGCGGGACACCCTCGTCGGCGAGACCCTTGAGGAAGCTTTCGGGGTCCTCGACCATGAAGCGGGAGCGGCTGCGAAACGTCCGGTCGGGGCCGACGAGATAGCACTCGCCGGTCTGGCCGAATCCGGCCTCCGACCAGCCGTAGTCCGCCGTGAGCACCTTGTTGAACGTCTCGATCGGGAATTGGAGAACGAGGATCCCGAGGAGTTCCGAGCCGTCGAAGATCGGGCTGCCGATGAAGGCCATCGGCTGGCCGAGGCTGGGGGCGAACTTCTCGAAGTCGGAGATCACGAAGTCGTCCCGTTCCTTGTGTCCCTGAAGACTGCGGGCGAGCGTGGCCAACTGCGTGTTGGCATAGGGGCCGACGTCGAGGTTCGTGGCAAACTCGGCGGTCTTCGCGTAGCTGTAGACGATGTCGAGCGAATCGGGATCGACGATGAGAAGATCCTCGAGGCCGAAGATCGCGACGGTGCGGGAAAACTCTTTGTGGAAACGGGCGTGGATTCGGCCGTACTCGGAGGCGTCGCCGGGCGAGGCTTCGAGGGCATGCTTGGCGTCGTACGGCGATGGGTTGGCCGCAAGGTAGTGGTACTGGAGGTAGCGGGACGCGGCCGAGGCGGGGACGTATTGCTCGAGAACCGGCTGTCCGCCGCGGCCCTCGTTGAGCTTCGGAAGGTAGTCGGTGGTGTAGAACGAGGTGAGCGCTTCCGCCTCCGCAGGAGAGAGTTTCGCGTCGGCGAGTTGCCCGAACGCCGTGGTGAAATCCCGCGCTGCGGCCGTCACCGTCTGGCTGTCCGACATCGCGATCACCTGATCGCGGAGGGCGTCGAGCATCATCGAGACGTTGAGCGTCTTCGCCGATCGAATCGCCGTCATCCGTTCCCGGAGCGACTCGTCGAGGGATTTTTGCCCGGAGTCATAGCCGATCCAGGCAACGGTGCCGATCGAAGCCAGGCTCACCCCGAGGAGGAGGAGGATGACCTTCGATTGGATGCTCAGTCGGCCGAGGACAGCCATGGGCTTCTCGCGGGATCGCGGTGGGGGCGTGAGACCTTGAAACCATAGGTCGGCTGGGTGGCCATTCAACCGACCTTGACGGCCAGGTTGGCCTGCCGGTTCGCCGCCAATCGGGAGAACCCTCAGAACAGGTGCCACCGGAAGTTCGCCTTCTGAGCGCGGGGGGCGACGGGGTACGATATCGGGGCACTCGAGGAGCCCGCACCATGATCACGCCCCTTGGCGACGACCGACGGCCCCCCCACGGCGTCATCTCGCACCGCGTTGTCATGACGCTCACGACCATGGTGCGTTTGGCCGTGGCGCCGTTGGCCATGGCGTTCGCGGCCGTGACGCTGCCGATGGCGCTTCTCCTTGATGTCGCTGCCCAGGGGCCCGCGGCTGTTCCGTCTCTTCCGGGAGCGCCGGCCGCTCCTCCAGCTCCAGGGGAGGTCGACCTCGATGGCAGCCGGGTGTACGTCTTCGTCGGCAAGACGGGCCTCGGCCACGACCATGCCATCGTCGGCAGGCTCGTGTCGGGGGGCGTGATCCTCGACGCCGCGCAGAACGCCGGCCAACTCGTGTTTGACATGCCATCGTTCCTCGCCGACACCCCCGAGGCCCGCAAGGTGCTCGGCCTGGTTGGCGAGACCGATGCTTCGACGAGAAAGCAGACGACCGAGAACATGCTCGGCCCCGAGGTTCTCGATGTGGCCCGCCACCCCACCGCCACGTTCGACATCGATTCGGCGCTCCGTTCGCGGCGCCCGGGCAATGGCACGAAGCCGATCGTCGATCTTGTCGGCACGTTCACGCTCCATGGGGTAGCGAGGAAAGTCGTGATCCCGGTGGAGGTCGGTTCGGGGGGGCGGGTTCTCCGCGTCGTCGGGTCGTTTCGTATCAAGCAGACCGAGTTCGGCATCAAGCCCTACAAGAAACTCGGCGGTGTCGTCGGTGTGGCGGATGAACTGGTGATCCACGGCGACCTCCGCATCGCCGCCACTCCGGTGGCGGTGGCGGCAGCCGACCTGACCACGCCGACGGCCCAACCGCCGGCCGGAAGGCTCCCGGCCGAGGAGGCTGTGCCCGCCACGATCGACGGTGGGCGGTGATCCGTTCGCCCACCGGGACCGTCGTCGTCGAGAAGGGGGCCATCCGCCGCCACGAAGACATCCATGCATCAGCGCTGCGTTCTCGAGGACCGCAGGCTGGTCGGCTCCCTCGCTGACGAATATCGGGCGTATGAAACGCGCGTTCCCGGGTACCCTGTTCTTACGGTGGGCCCCTCGCCCGCGTCCCTTGATGCCAACGGCGTCCGCCGCGTCGTTGACTTCCCCCCTCGAGGTTCCCCGTGTCGCTCTGGTCGATCCCGCGTGTCCGTGAGCCCGAATTGATGGACGACCCGGCGCTCGCCGAGGCCGACCACCTCCGGGCTCTCGTTGCTCTCGGGAGGATCAATGCCCTCTCCCTCACCGCCGCGCGCCTCGCCGCGGGGATCGCGGCGGTGGCTGACGGCCGGGGCGATACGAGGTCTCCGCTCGAAGTGGTCGACGTCGCCAGCGGCGGCGGCGACGTCACGATCGATCTCGCTCGGCGGCTCGAGAGGGACCAACGCTGGCGGTCGGTCGCGGTCACCGGAGTCGACATCAGTCCGCGGGCGATCGAGCGCGCCTTTGACCTCGCGGCCCTTCGCGGCAGCACGGCGACGTTCATCCTCCGCGATGTCACGACGGAGGGCTGTCCCCCCTGTGACGTCGCCGTGAGTTCGCTCTTCCTCCATCACCTCGACGACGACGATGCCCGCCAACTCCTCCG
>JBIIQL010000468.1:0-3549 GCA_044342095.1 Pirellulales bacterium | reverse complement strand
GCCGCCCACCTTCGCGAAGAAAGGCACAGCCGCAGGCTTCAAGATGACGAATCAAATCGACTCGCTTCATCAGGAAGCCATCTCGAAGGGCTCTCGTTCCACGTCCTTGCCCTCCAAGGCCTGCTCCGTCAACTCGCGATTCGCATCCAGAACGAGTTGAACGGCTTCGCGGAGATTCTCTCGAACCTCGTCGAGCGTCTCGCCCTGACTGTTCGCGCCGGGAATCTCTTCGACGAATCCGATATAGCCCTCGGGCACGGCCATGTAGACGGCGGTGAATGTCATCGTGTGCACCTAGAGGATGGTGGGCGCCTGAGGACTGGGATGGCATTTCCGAGTGTACCAAGGACAGGAACACCCGTACCGTCGACCGCATTCCGCCGGTAGGAAGACGCCGCGGCGCCGACTCTTTCCGGCTCAGAGCGTCAGCTTCGCGGCGAACTTGGCCCGCAGCCTGTCGATGTCGTTCTTGTCGTGGATCCACTCTTCCGTGAATCCACACGCTCCGCACACGTGGCGGGACAGATTGACACAGCATGCCATCGTGAAGGCGATGGGGATGATCGTGCTCTTCGTCTTTCGCAACGAGACGACGATGATTTCACGTGACTGACACTTGGGGCAGGTGTTCGAGTTGTTCAAAGAACTCGCTCACTCCGCCGCGGTGTCGATCCGCTCGGCGACCTTCGCCGCGACGCGGCGGAACATCGCCTTGCCCGTGTCGGCGGCGCTGTCGACAAATCGCTCGCTCAGGACCACCTCCGTGGGGATGCCGCCGCCGGCCGACCCCTTCCGCCAGCCCGCCACGAGCCAGCCGTCTTTGCGGGATTCGAGTTGGTTCATCGGCAGCGGTCCCACGCTCGCAAGCTCCCCCTGGAGCGGCAGCGGTTCGATCTCGATCGCGTCCTTGAAGACCTTGTCGAACCGCTTTTGGAGGATGCGGCGAAGCGAGGTCTCGGCCATCGTCAGCTTCCGATCGCCCGACTTGAAGCCAGGAGGATTGATCTGCACGTTCCCTTCGCGGATGAGGACCGGTCCCTTCGGCCCCTGCCCCACGGCGTAAATGGCGGCGATGTCCATGCCGGGAAAGCTGCGCTCGCCGGAGACGAACTTGTCGCCCCGGACGGTCACCTTCACGCGAAGATCGTCGGCGGCCACCGTCACCGGACGGTACTTGGCGAACGTGATCGCCCAGGTCTTCTGCTCGGCGTCGGGATCGCTGCCGAGCGAATCGGGCATCTTCAGATTCTGTTCCTTGGCGATCCGGGCGACGTCGTCCTGCGTGACGACCTTTCCGCCGAGCTTCTCCTCGAGAATGTTGTTGACCGCCGACTCGTGGATCTGTGCCGTGATGAGATTTCCGGAGGCGGCTGCCGGCGGCCCAGAGAACGCCGCCAACTGGCTGGCGAGCGACTTCCGGGCCACGATCCGCAGGTGGCTGTCGGTGGTGTGCATGTGGAACGACTCGGGGTAGAGGCCCCGGGCCTGAAGCGGCGCCCGCACCTTCTGCTGGAATTGATCCCTCATCTGCGCAACCGCCGGATCGGTCTGTTCGCCGAACTGGCGGCGGATCCGGTCGCGGGCCTTCCCCTCGGCGACGGCCTCTGCCTGAGCCTTGCTCTCGGCGATCTTCTTGCTGGCGATCCGCCGGATGAGCCGCTTGCCGAAGCGGGCGTTGATGCCAAGGCCGGTGACGGTGGAGTCGGTTTCGGCCGAGGCCTCCACCGGCGACGACGAGACGTTGTGCTCGTCGAGAAAGATCCGTCGCCGGGCGTCGATCGCGGTGACGCCGCGGCTGTTGACGGTCACCGGCCCCTGCGTGCCCCGGGTGTGGGAGATGTTCGTGGCCCCGAGGACGATGTCGAACACCGCCTTCTCCCCCGACGGCACGAAGTCGAGCCGGACGTTGCCAGTGGTGTGCCCGGTGCCGCGGATCCGCGTCCCGAGGACGACGTCATCGACCGGCTGCACCTGATCGACCGGACGGTTGACGGCCGGGGCGAGGAGGTCCTCGGCGACCTCGAGATGGATGTTGGGGCGGGAGTTGGCTGCGCGGACGGCGGCCACGACGCCCGGCGCCTGCCCTGACTCGACGAGCCGATCGAGGATCGGCGCTACCGGGGCCAAGGCCTCGGCCTGCCCGGAAGCGCTCGCCGTGAGGAGGGCCGAGGAGAGCTTGTCGAGCCGGTCGCTGAAATACTTGGCCCCGTCGCCGCGGGCGGCGTCGGTCACCTCGGCATACTTCGTCACCGCCTTACGAACTCCGACAAACTGCGGCATGTCGAGCCCCATCTCGGGGCTGCCGAGTTTCTTTTCGAGGTCGCGGAGGACCTTCGGGTCGGCTGCCTGCCCCGACGAGGCCTGGGCCTCGAGCGCCGGCCAATCGAGATACTTCCGCCAATCGTCCCCACTCTTGCTGCGCCCCAGGAGGGCATCGAGCGGCACGAGCGCCGAGCGGAGGTTGCTCGCGGCGGCATCGAGCGAGGCGTCACCGACGGGACGAAAGCTCCCCCCGGCCCGGGCGGCATCCCCGGCGATCTCCTCGAAACGGCGACTGGCGGCGTCTTGCGCCATGCCCGTCACGGCCGCGCCGGCGACGAGCCATCCCCCGGCCCATCCAGCGAACCGACGGCCACGACGGGAAGAGGGCATGGAAGTGCGCAGCATGGGATTTGACGCCTGGGAAAGATGGGGGGACTCCGCACGGAGTGTAGTCGGTGGCCCGATCGGCCTCTACACCAGCTTCGGGAGGCGGAAAAGCGGGCGAAACCGCCCTGTCAGCCGGGAAGACAATCGAGAACGGGCATCACGAACACCTTGCCGTCCCCCATCCGACCGGTGCGGGCGACCTCGAGGACCCGTTCGATGACCTCGTCGACGCGGGCATCGTCGACCCACATCTGGATCTCGACTTTGGGAAGAAAGGCGAGGGAATACTCGCTGTCGCCGTAGCGATCGAGGTAGTTCTTCTGCCGGCCGGAGCCCTTCACCTCGCGGACCGTGCAAGCCTCGAGCGGGGCGAGTTTCAGCGCTTCGAGGACGCGCTCGGCAAGAAACGGCTTGACGACCGCGATGACTTCCTTCACCGCGCCCCCTTCCAGCCGTCGATCGGTGTCCCGAGAGCCATCAGCTGAAGAAGTTGTCGCCGAAGAGATTCAGCGGCGGGCAGGTGGTGACGGTGATGTCGCCGTTGACGCGCGTCTGGCAGGCCAACCGCATCGTCTCCTCGTTGCCGATGTAGGCGAGCGACACGCCGAGGCGGGCCCCTTCGAGGATCCCCTTGGGGGAGCAGTTGTCCATCCCCTTGGTGATCAGCACCCGACAGGATCCACAGCTCCCCAGCCCGTGGCAGTTGAGCACCTTGTGGACGCCCGGATAGAGGGCGACTCCGGCCTGGAGGGCCTCCTGACGGAGGTTGGCCCCTTCAGGAACCTGAATTTCCTTTTTCTCGTTGGCAAAAGTGATCTTCGGCATGGAGAATTCCCGGTCGAGGCGGATCGTGGCCGATAGTCCCGGCGTCGTCCGATAGCGAATACTGTAGTCCCTGCC
>JBIIQL010000043.1:0-12267 GCA_044342095.1 Pirellulales bacterium | reverse complement strand
GATCGGCAGAGGGTAGCTCCCATGGAAGACTCCCCCCTCCGGCGGAGTATGCCGATCGCGTTATCGATCGATTCCCGCCATCGCCCCGGCGGCAGGACCGGCCCGTCGGGGGTATTCTTGGGAGGTC
This sequence comes from Pirellulales bacterium, assembly GCA_044342095.1. Taxonomy (GTDB): domain Bacteria; phylum Planctomycetota; class Planctomycetia; order Pirellulales; family UBA1268; genus QWOP01. The sequence goes on along the minus strand of JBIIQL010000043.1, from coordinate 12,140 downwards.
GCCTGCCCAGCCTTGGGATCACAGGCCGGGGAGCGATCCCCATCAAGGGATCTCGACGAATCTCGCCGCGCGGAGGTGCTGCCATGGGAATGACGGGCTCTCGAACCGATCGTTTGAACAGGGGCATGCCGATGTGGACGCATGCTGGAGTGGCCGCCGTGATCCTCCTGTCAGCCGGCTGCGGGAGCACCACACCCCCGGGCCCGGCCAAGCCGGCAGCCCCGACGGCTTTCGAGCCGCGTCCGGTGTCGATCGCACCCGAGGCCCGGGAGGTGATCGACCGGATGACGAAGTTCATCGCCGCCACCAATCGTTTCGCGATGCGTCAGGTGAGCACCACGACGGTCTCTGACGAGGCCGCCAAGAAACTCGCCGGCGAGATGACGCATGCGGTGCGTGTCGAGCGTCCGAATCGACTGGCCGTGGTCCTCACCGGCGACCAGCCGGGGAGCGGTTCCGTGATCAGCGATGGACAGTCGCTCGTGATTCATCAAAAGCAGAAGGACACGAACCGTTACGAGTCGTCGCCCGCTCCCGCGGCCCTCCCCGATCTGGTCGACAATCCTTACCTCCGCACGATGCTCGCTGTCGGCGGGGCCGATGTCGTCACGAAGGCCCTGCTCGGCGAGGATCCGGCCGCGGCCCTCCTCGAAGGGGTGCAGGAACTCTCGGTGGCCGGGGCCGAGGAGATCGACGGCCGGCCTTGCACGCACCTCATGGCCAAAACCGAGTCGGGGAATTGGGACTTGTGGGTGGCGACCGGCGACGAACCGGTGCCGGTGAAGTTCGCCCCGGCCATCGGCCAACTGTTCTTCGGTGGCAAGAACGTCGATCTCTCGTCGACGGTGATGTTCGAGCAGTGGCAGTTCGATCCGTCGTTCGAGGCTGCCGATTTCGCCTTCGTACCGGAAGACGGGTGGGAGAAGGTCGAGTCGCTCACAGGATTCGCCGAGCAGGCCCGCCGGGAGCGACTTGCCTCCCGGCCGTCGCTCCATCCGACCGTCGGCTTTCCTGGCATGCCGCTGTCGCTCGTCGGTGCTGACGGCTCCCGGTTCGATCCGGGGATGCAGAAGGACAAGATCGTCGTCCTCGACTTCTGGGCTTCTTGGTGCGGACCTTGCCGCGCGTCGCTTCCGGTCGTCGTGCAGATCTGCAAGGAGTATGCGGACAAGGGGATCGTGTTCCGCGCCGTCAACGTCAAGGAAGATGCTGAGACCATTCGCAAGTTCCTCGCCGAGGAGCCGATCGATGCCCCGGTGGTCATGGACGCGGATGGGACCGCTTCGGCGGCTTATCGGGTTGAGGGAATTCCGCACACGGTGATCGTCGGTCGGGACGGGATCGTTCAGGCCGTGCACGTCGGGGCAAACGAGGGGATGGAGGCGAAGCTCCGCAAGCAGCTCGACGCGCTCCTGGAAGGGAAGTCGCTGGCTCCGAAGGGGGGTAACCAGGCCCGCGCGGAGCCCCTCTGAGATCCCGACGCTCCGCAACGATCGGCCCAGAAGCTTGGCAAGCCCGCGGCCACCGTGCGGGGCGTCAGTTGGCACGCTCGAGCCGGAAGATCCCGTTGTCCTTCTTCGAGGTGTAGCGGGCCTCGAACCGGCAGGCGTCGGCTTCAGCCCGGTAGCAGAACGTCCCGAACATCCGGCCGAGCCACGAGTTTCCAGCCAGGATCACCTCGTCTCCCCCGTCCTCGATGACCCGGAGGGTGACGGAGTAGCGGAAGGGGAAGATCTTGAAGAAGCGGCCGGAGAAGTCGACCGCCCAGCGTCCCTCGCCGCAGGGCCGGAACGTCGCCCGCAGGGGGCCGGCGTGACCGGTGGACGTACTTTCCCAACGCCCCGTCCAGGACCCCGACAGATCGACCGCCTGGGCCGGCGTGGCCAGGGCCAGGAGGAGGGTAATCGCGAGCGGAGCGACGAGGCGGGGGAGAAACATCGATTCCGGCTCCTGAGGCTGGGGAAAGAGGTAGAGGGAGTCTGCTTCGGGCTTGCGGGGATGCAAGCGGCCGGAAGGGGATGACGGAGGGCGATTTCAGGGCGATGATGGGGAAAAACCACCAAAACGTTGACCTCCATCGAACCCGGGGGTAGTTCTCGACGTAGAACGTTCCACCCGCCGGAGGCTCTCACCATGTTCGCCCGCTTTCCTTTCGCCCTCCGCCGGTTCCCTCTGTCGCGCCCGGCGCCGGCCGGAAAGTCGCGATTGGCCCGACGGAGCCTCCGCAAGCGTCCAGGGCACTGGGAGACCCTCGGCGTCGGGATGCACGGGACGGAGATGCTCGAGCAGCGGATGATGCTCGCCGCCGATCTCTCGGTGTCGCTCACCGATGCCCACGTCTGGTATGCCCCAGGCTCACAGACGGACTACAAGCTGACCGTCTCGAACCTGGGCGACGAGACCGCCGCCAACGCGGTCCTCACGACCGCGCTGGGGAGCCAGATCTCGGGAGCGGTCTGGTCGGCGGCCTATCAGGGCGGAGGCGTCGGCCCCCTCTCCGGCGCCGGTGGGCCCTCTGGCACGCTCACGCTCCCGTCCGGGGCGAGTGTCACTTTCAGTATCACGGCGCAGATCGCGGCCGACGAGACCGGGGCTCTTGTCACCTCGGCGAGCGTCTCCGGGGGAGGCGATACGACCCCGGACAACAACTCCGCCTCCATGACGCTCAAATATGTCCCGACATCAATCGCCGTGACCGATGACACCGGCTGGTCGGGTTCGTCAAAGATCCGTCTCGTGGTGCCGGCGACGGGAGCTGAAATCGCCTCGGCGAATGCTTTCGAGGCGGGCTTCAAGGGGGGCGTGCGCACCGCTCAGGGGGATCTTGATGACGACGGCAAGCCGGAGGTCGTCGGGGTCTCAGGTTACAGCCGGGCCGCAGAAGTGGTCGTCTTCAAGCAGCAGATCGACGACTCCGGCAAGGTAACGCTCGTCAAGGATCCTGCTTTCACCATCCAGCCGTTCGGGCCGTCGTATCGCCGCGGGCTCCAATTGGCGGTCGGTGACTTCGACGGCAACGGCACCGCCGACATCGCCGTGGCCAAGGAATCCGGGAAGGGGGAGGTGAAGATCTACACCTCGACCCTCTCCGCCACCCAACCGCTGGCCCTTTACCGCTCGTTCACCCCCACGATCGCCGGTTCGGTTGCCGGCGTTCGGCTGGCGGCCGCGGATTTCGGCACGTTCAACGCGGGGACCACGACCGATGCGACGAAGGCCGATGGCCAGATGGAACTCGTCGTCGTCAGTGCCCCCGGCGTCAAGCCGACGGTGCAGGTCGTCGATCTCTCCGGCACGACCGCGAAGGTGGTGAAGACGGCCACCCCCTTCACGACGGCCTTCAAGGGCGGACTGAATGTCGTCGCGGCCCGCTTCAACGCCGATGCGGTTGCGGATCTGTTCATCGCCCAGGACGGTGGTGGGACTTCGAAGGTCCAGATCCTCGACGGCAAGGTGGGGGGATCCACGACCCCGCTCTCCGATTTCGCCGTCTACGGCGATCTCACCTCGAAGCCGGTCGGCGTGACGCTGGCCGCGAGAGACACCGATGGCGATGGCCGCATCGATCAACTCATCGCCAACCAGAACCGCGTCGCCGTGGGGACGGAGCGGGTGCTCGACTACGACTCCACGAAGAACGTCTGGACCAAGTCGGCGGAGAACACCGGAGTCTCCGGATCGCCGCTCGTCTCGGCGCCGGCAGCCCCTCTGCCCTATGCAGGAATGGTGACGACGGCCAGCGGGTTGGTCTACAACGATCTGATCACCGGCACCGGAGCGAGCCCTTCCTCCTCGACCGCGAGAGTCACGGTGAACTACACCGGATGGCTCCTCGACGGCACGCGGTTCGATGGCAACAGCGGCGTCTCGTTCAACCTCAACCAGGTGATCCCGGGGTGGACCGAAGGGCTGGCGACGATGAAGGTCGGCGGACGCCGCCAACTGGTCATCACGTCGGACCTCGGTTACGGGGCTGCCGGTAGCCCGCCGTCGATTCCAGGCGGGGCGACGCTCGTGTTCGACGTCGAACTGCTCTCGACGACCTGACCGGCGGGCCTCGCGAACTGGGCCGATGGCGACTGAGCGGCCCTGCCGCGGGGAAGGGGCGTTACCAGCGGGCTTCGAGTCCCGCATTGGCACCCGACAGGAAGAGACTGCCGGTGTTGTCGATGGCGGTCGACGGGGACGTGCTTGCCGAGAAGTTGTATTGGTCGGGAGCCAGTGCCACGCCGGTGAGCCAGAGCAAGTTGTAGCCGAACCGGAATCCCCAGGTGTCGTCGATCCGCCAGATCCCCGACAGGTTGGCGTCGGCGATCATGCCCATGCCCCCCTTCCACGACGAACCGGTGGGGCGGAAGGGATCGAGCGGGGCGAGCTGATCCTGGAAAGACTGCGTCTGGGAGAGCGACGTTCCGGCGAGCCCGACCTTGATCCAGCTCTCGAGCGCCCATTCCTGGAACTCCATCCTCCCGCGAACGCCCACCTGGCCGGCGAACAGGTTCGACGAGGTGTGGGCCGAGTAGGTGTTGGCCGCCGGGGCGCCAGCCGGGGTGAACCCGAGAACGCCGACGTCGTCGAGCCCCGCCCAGCGGAAGCCGGTGATCCAGTCGAGATGGCCACCGTCGTACCAATTCACCCGCTGCGAAGGGCGCTGGGAACGGGGATTCCAGCCGCCGTCGAACTGATGGAAGACGATGCTTGCATCGGCCGACTGCAGCGAGGTGATCCCGGTGAAGTCCCCTTCGCTGCCGTTGCGCAGGGCCGTGGACGCGAAGCCGAGGGCGCCGGGGGCCTGGAGGAGGGCATTGGGGCTCTCCATGCGGGCCCTTGAATACATGTTCCACAAGCCCAGGTAACCGGTCTCCCAGCCGACGCCGTCGCAGCCGTAGTCGCCGTAGAGGAGACGCACGCCGGGGGCCACCGTGCTCTGCAGCATGTTGGTCTGCAGGGCCGTGAACGATGGCGTCACGTTCTCGACGACGAGCGGGCCGTCCTTGAGGGCGTTGTTACGCTGCATGGCCAGTGCGTCGAAGACGAGATAGCGCTGCGGATCGGTGGCAGCGCCGACGAGTGGGCCGGAGAAGACTTCAGCTGGGGACTCGACGGCGCTTCGGGTTCGGGGCACGGGCGCCGCGGCGGCCGGTTCGATCTCGGAAGGTACCGGCGGGACGTCGCCGGGAAACTCCGGTCCTCCTTCCGCCGCCGCCACCTGGACGGCTTGGAGCCAGAGGCATGCCATGATCGAGAGGAAAAGGCCTCCCGGGAGCGTGCCGCGTGTCACGGAAGAGGGTGTGCGCATCGAAAGTCCGTCGCGATCGGTGGATCCGGAACGACCCGCGTCACCGGTCTATTCGGCACACTCCCCGCAGGGCATGAGAATCGCGGTCGAACATCCCGCCGGCCGGCAGGCTGCCGAATCTGCGTGGTTTCCGCGGCCGGATGTCGGGCCAGCGGGGACGGGGGGGGGCTCTGGGGCGACTGGGCGATCACCCGCCCCGGACGACGATCCCCTGCTCCTCGAGAATCGGGAGGACGTTCGCGCGGAAGCCTTCGCAGGCCTCGGCGAGCCGGCTGCGCCGCTCGGCAGGATCCGAGATCGGCTTTCCCTCGTGGTTGATCACACGCTCGTGCTTGGTCATCAGCGCATCGACCCCCACCGCGAGGTCGTCGCCGCCTCCCTCGAGCCAGGCGGTGAGAATTGCGGCGTCGAGGTCGCCGATTGTGATCGCCGACCCGCTGGTGGCACTGGCCAGCGGGACCCCACGGCCGCCGAACATTTCCGCGGCCAGGATCGCCCGGTTGAACGCTGATGGCATGGCGATTCGCGTCGCCGCGACGGTGCGGTCGATCTCGAGAACAGGTCCGGATGAAACCTCGAACAACTGCATCCCGACCCCCGCATCGATCGCCTTGGCGATCTCGAGGTCGCTCGACGACGACAGCCTCGGATCGGCGATGATCTCCGACATCCGCATGCCACGGCCGGTGAGCATGCCGAGGAGCGTGCCGTAGAGACCGCCGTCGACCGTCGAATTCACGACGCCGAGATTGACGGTGATCGGCAGTTGGACGCCCGGCTTGGGATTGCGGTACCAGAGATCGTCGGCTGCCCGGATCCTGGCGGCGACGTCGGGGAGGAGGGTCGGCTGCTTTCCGTACACGTCCCACCGGAACATGGTGTTGGCGCAGAAGTCCTTGTGGGCCTCGGTCACGAGCCTGTTGGTCGTGGTGCGGAAGAGATCGTGAAAGACCGGCGCGACGCACAGATCCCAGAAGTTCGTGTGCACCGGGAGGCTGCCGACGAAGCTCAGGCCGGCCTCGGCGAACTGCCCGGCGACGTCGGCGAAGTAGAAACTCGTCCAGTGTTCGTTGAGGTATTCGTGGGCCAGATAGCGGGGATCCTGGCCGCGGATCGTGTCGACGTACGCTGCGGCGTTGGGGTTGTCGACGAAGTACTTTGCCTTCTGATCCCGCATGTAAGCGAGGTAGTTGACGGCGTCGCGGGCACGCTGAACGCTGTCTCCCTGCCGGAGGGCGGCGTACTGCCGGAGAATGCCGCGGATCGGCTGGAGGTGCGCCCATCCCGGCATGGCGTTGTAGCTCAGCAGAAGGAGCCCGCCGGGGGCGAGCCGCTCGGAGGCGATGCGGAGGATGTCGGAGCGGACATCGGGCGCGACCCAGCTCCACACCCCGTGGAGCGTGATGAAGTCGAAGTCGCGGAGATCCTCGGGGAGCTGGGAAAAGTCGGAGGTGACGATCCGGGCATTGGAGAGCCCGCCGACATCGATGTCGCGGGCGATCTGGGCGGTGTGCTGCGGGTTGAGGTCAACGCCGACGAACGTCCCCTGGGGATTGGCAGCGGCAAGCGTCGTCAGCGTGCGTCCCAGTCCACAGCCGAGCTCCAGATACTTGAATCCGTCGGCGACCGCTGGTGGCTCGATACGGTTGAGGAGCGCGACATGCCGGATCGCCTTGGGGGCGAGGTGTGGGTAGAAGCCCGGGACGTAGGCGACGTCCGTGACATACCCTGCCGAGTTGGGGGCGGACACTCGCATGCTCCAAGAAAGAATGGGACGTTCACGAGAGAGGAAAGCCGGCAACCGCGGAGGGCGACCGGCGAGGCGATCAACGCTCCGGCTCGATCGAAGCGGACATCGAACCCTTCGACCGGGCGATGAGGCGATCAGCGCCAAAGGCGTGGATCTGGTCCCGCTTCAGTTCGGCGTGCTCGAGGGTGGTCGTGAGCACGATCACGCGTCCCTGATCGTCGACCTCCTTGGCGAGCTTCCAGCCCCGCTCCGGCGGATGCCCGAAGAGCTGGCGGAGCATGACGATCACGTACTGGTAGGTATGGTCGTCGTCATTCCAGAGGATGACATGGTACCGCGGCTGCCGTCGGGGCCGGTCGTCGGCGGCTTTGTCTTGGTCTGCGGGGGCGGCAGCCTCCTCGACGGCGACGGTGGACGCCGGCTCGGGCTCGGCTGGGGCGGGCTCGGATGAAGCACTGGCGGCGGTGGGCATCGGTCTGGCACACTTCCCCGGGTCGGCGGACCACGACTCAGTATACGTCGCGGTGGCCCCGTGAGCCCCTCGCGGGCACCGGCCCCCGACGGCCCGGCCCCGCCGGCCCCCCCTCCCCGGAGATTCAGCCCGTGCTCGACCGCCGCTTCGTTGCCGACAACATCGACCTCGTCACGGAAAACTGCCGGAAGCGCGGGGCTGACGCCGACGTCGCCCGATTCGCCGAGCTCGACCGCTTGCGGCGGCAATTCCAGTCAGACATCGACCGGATCAACCAGCAGGCAGGGCAGGTCAGCAAGTCGATCGGCAAGGCCGCCGACGCCGCCGAGCGCGACGCCCTCAAGGCCGAGGGGCGGAGGCTTCGCGAGGAGGTGGCCGCCTTCGAGGCGAAGCAGGCCGAAATCATCGCCGAGTCCGACGTGATCCTCCGGGCGATTCCGAACCTCACCCATCCGTCGGCGCCCACCGGCGGCGAAGATGCTGCCGTCGAGTTCCGGAGGGGCAAGACGCCGCTGCCACAGTTTGCCTTCAAGCCCCTCGACCACGTCGATCTCGGGGCGAGCCTCGAGCTTTTCGACTTCGATGCCGGGGCGAAGGTCGCGGGCCACGGCTTCTACTTTCTCACCAATGACGGCGTGCTCCTCGAACTGGCGCTGACGCGGTACTGCGTCGACCTGCTCCAGCGGAAGGGGTTCACCGTCATGACCACTCCCGACGTGGCGCGGGACTCGATTCTCGAGGGAACCGGATTCATGCCCCGGGGGCCGGAGACGCAGATCTACTCGATCACCGGCAGTGATCTGTCGCTCGTAGCCACCGCCGAGATCACGCTCGGCGGGGCGATGCACGAGCGGATCTTCGAGGCCGGCGAGCTTCCCTTGCGTCTCTGCGGGATCAGCCATTGCTTCCGAACCGAGGCCGGGGCCCATGGTCGGGCCACGCGCGGTCTGTATCGAGTCCACCAGTTCACGAAGGTGGAGATGTTCGCCTTCACGCTACCCGAGCAAAGTGATGGACTGCACGAGGAGCTCCTCGAACTCGAGTGCGAACTGTTCGACGGACTGGGGATTCCCTACCGGGTGATCGATACGCCCAGCGGCGACCTCGGTGGGCCCGCCTATCGGAAATTCGATCTCGAGGCCTGGATGCCGGGGCGCGGTGAGAAGGGGGAATGGGGAGAGGTGACGAGCACCTCCAACTGCACCGACTATCAGGCCAGACGTCTGGCGATCCGCTACCGGAAGCCCGGCGAGAAGGGGACGCACTTCGTCCACACCCTCAACGGTACGGCGATCGCCATGAGCCGGGCGATCATCGCGATTGTCGAGAATTACCAGCAGGCCGACGGCTCGGTGGCCGTCCCCGAGGCGCTGGTCGCCTGGATGGGGAAGCGAGTCATGACTCCCCCGGTCGCCGGCTGAACGACGACGTCTGCTGGAACCCGGTCGCGCCTCGATTGACGCGGCGGGAAAAAGTGATATCATTTAGATGTCGCCGCGAAATCTTCCGGGCGAATCTTCCCCGCTCCTTCCATCCGAGAGAGCCATGAACTCGAACACCCCGAGCCCATCGACGAGTCCTGCGGTGACGATCACCGAAGTGCCCCTGCAGCCGATCTCCGGCTGGGGCCGGTTGTGGACGGGGCTCTTGCTCGTCGCGTCGCCGGCGGTGATCGTTCCCGCGTCGATCCTCTCTGGCGTGCCGTTCCTGATTCCCTTCTTCATCGTGCCGACAGTTCTCAGTGGGATCTTGATCCTGGCCGGCTTGATGGCCGTCGGCCCCAACGAGGCCCGCGTCTGTTCCCTCTTCGGGGAGTACGTGGGAACCGTCCGCCAGACCGGCTTCTTTTGGGCCAATCCCTTCTACACGAAGAAGCCAATCTCCCTGCGGATCCGTAACTTCGAGACCGGCTCGTCGCGGACGCCGGAAAAGAAGGATGCCGCTGGAAAGGTCGTGGAGGAGCAGGGCCGGACGCACGGCCGGCCGTCGAAAGTCAACGATCTCCACGGTAATCCGGTCGAGATCTCGGCCGTCGTCGTGTGGCGGGTCGTGAACACGGCCGAAGCGACGTTCCATGTCCAGGACTACGAAGACTTCGTCGCCGTCCAGAGCGAGGCGGCATTGCGATCGCTCGCCATGCGCTATCCCTACGACAGCGAGGATCACGAGATGTCACTCCGCGGCAACACCGAGGAGATCTGCAAGCAATTGCGGACCGACATCCAGGAGCGACTTGATCAGGCCGGCGTCGAGGTGATCGAGGCCCGCATCAGCCATCTCGCCTACGCCGCGGAAATCGCGGCGGCAATGCTCCAGCGGCAGCAGGCCTCGGCGATCGTCGCCGCCCGCTCGAAGATCGTCGAGGGCGCCGTGACCATGGTGCAGATGGCCCTCGATCATCTCTCGAGGGAGAAGATCGTCGAACTCGACGACGAGCGGAAGGCGGCGATGGTGTCGAACCTCCTCGTCGTCCTCTGCAGCGATCGCCACGCCCAGCCGGTCGTCAACACCGGCACGCTTTACAACTGACCGGAGGGCGGATCGATCTGTCCCAAGGAGATCCTCCAGCCGTGCCGCTCCGCGATACCTTTCTCCTCCGGATCGATCCGAAGGTCCTCGCGGCCCTCCGCCGTTGGGCCGACGACGACATGCGGAGCGTCAATGCCCAAGTGGAGTTCCTGCTTCGCCGCGTCCTCCAGGAACACGGCCGTTGGAAGCCGACCGAGGGCGTCGATCTTGATCAGGCCCCAAAGCGCGGCCGTCCGCGGAAGGACTGACGATCAGTTGACGATGAACCGGGTGAGTCGGCCGGTGTATCGGATCCTAATCACCGCGTCGGTCGCCGGGTTGTAGCCGGCGACGGCGTCGTTGAGGACGATGTACGCCTCGGTCGTGCTCCCGCCGAACGTCACCATGGCGCCGCGGTTGGCAAGAAGGACGGCGGGCGTGAGCAGGAACTCGAGCGTCGCCACCGAGAAGGTTCCGGGGTCAGCCGCTTCCGTGATCCGAGCCCGTGCCAGGGCCGTCGGGCCATCGAGCACGTCGATGCCGATGGCGAAGTCGGTGATCGTGTCCATCGAGGCGGCCAGTGAGTCGGTGAGGCTCGTCAGCCGGAAGGTGTCGATGCCGGCTCCGCCGGTGAGAGTGTCGGCTCCCAAGCCACCGGTGAGGATGTTGTCGAGGCCGTTTCCGATGAGTTCGTTGTCGAGGGCATTGCCGGTGCCGTTGATTGTGCCGAGGCCGGTCAGGGTGAGGTTCTCGACGGTGTCACCGAGGGTCCACGACACGGAACTCTGGATCGTGTCAATCCCCGCGGCGGGATTCTCGACCACGACGTCGGCCAAGTCATCGACGACGTACGTGTCGTTCCCAAGACCACCGACGAGGTAGTCGGCTCCGAGATTCCCGTCGAGGAAATCGTTGCCGTCGCCGCCGTAGATCACATCCTGGAAGATCGTTCCGAGGAAGGCGTCGTTGACGAGCGTGCCCACCATCTCCACGCCCAGCGGAGCCGTGTCGACGGACGTGATGATCAACGGGCCGGTAGCGTCGGTGTACTCGGCTACGGCGTGGATGACGGCCCCGGCGGGAACGGCATCAACGCTGTTTGGGATGTAGCTGAGGGCGTTGGCGCCGGGAATCGAAACCCACACGTTGGTGTTGATGTCGAACCACTGCCACTGGACGTTCAGGATGCTGATCACGCCAGCCTCGGCCGGGATCGAGAGAAGGAGCGTGTTCGCCGGATCGAGGATGCCGAGCGTGGCTACCGTCGGATTGGCACTCGCCACCGCGGCATATCCGGCAACATTCGCGGTGAAAGGACTGGGAAGATCGGCGCCGGCGATGGTGAAGACGGCGGTGGCTTCCGCAACCGCGCCAAGGTTGTCGATCACCCGGATCGTGAAGGGGTCGAGGACGGTCTCGCCAGTGATCAGGGCATCGGTGACCGGAAGAGCGTCGAGGAGCAGATAGCTGACAACCCCCGTCAGCATGTCGATCGTCGCAATCCCGTAATCGCCACCGTGGCTATAAGTCAGGCCACCGTCAGCCGTATTCCAGCCGAAAGACTCGAGCCACGGGACATCGATTGTCACGGTCCCGTCGCTGTCGGTCAGGGAGAGGGCGACCGTCGCGGTATTCACGCCGGCAGCAAAAACACCGGCCTCCACAAGGGTGTTTGTCGGGGCACTGGCAGTGACGGTCGGGCCTTCATTGCTGCCGATGATGGCAAACTCGGCCGTTGCTTGGGCCGAGAGGCCGCTGGCGGCAAGAACTTGGATCGGGAAGAGTTCGGAGACGGCTTGGCCTTCGGCGAGGGCGTTGGTGGCGGCGAGGGCGTCGTCGAGGAAGTAGGTGACGATCGCCGTGGCGATGTCGACGGTCGCGGTGCCGTAGGTGCCGGCCCTGGCATACGAGAGGCCGGCGTCGGCGGTGGTCCAGCCATTGAGACCGAGCCACGCGGTGTCGATGGCGACGGTGCTATCGACACTGGCAAGCGTGAAGGAAGCGGTGGCGGTGTTGATGCCGAGAGCGAGGGCGCCGGCTTCGACGAGGGCGTTTGAGGCGGGCGCGGCGACGACGGTCGGGAGATCGCCGGAGCCGGTGATGTCGAAGGT
>JBIIQL010000467.1:0-3562 GCA_044342095.1 Pirellulales bacterium | reverse complement strand
GGGAGTAATCGTCGAGCTTCACATCTCCCTTGGCCAGGAGGGCGCCGATCCGGCTGTCGAGGCTGCGGAGTTGGGCCGCCGCGATCACCTGGGCATCGGGGGTGCCACCGCTGCCGACGGCGAGGGCCGACAACCGCGACAGATACGAGCGCTGCAGCGAGCGCCTCAGACTCCCGATCGCCGGCTTCCGGACGGTGTAGTCCCCCGGCTGGATCGAGTCGACTTCGGAGAGGATCGCCTTGGTGAGCCGGTCGAGGAGTTCCGCGGTCGTGAAGGCATCCTGATCGGCCGGGACCTTGAGTTCACTGTCGCGGATCCGGGTGAGCGTGAGCGGATCCATGAGCCGGCCCAGGACCCGGTCCTGCCACATGAGAATCACCTCATGGATGGGATAGTCTTCCCGGTCGGATTCACTCGAGCCCCAATGCATCCAACGCGTCGAGACGAGCTGGTTGTAGAGCTCCGGCGGAAAGCTGAACGGCTGGGCCGAGAACATCTGCTGCTCGAGGAGCGTCAGGGCGTCGCGCTGCTTCTGGGCCTCGACGACGCGGAACGGCACCGGGGCATTGGGATCCCCCTTGTGGGCCCGGGACGTGTTGAGGCCGCCGACGAGCCGGGCGGCGAAGTTCATCGCGTTGCCGTGCGCTGTCAGCAGGACCCCGAAAGCCTGGCGGACGCGCTCATACCCGGGCGTCTTGCCGCTGGGCTCCTTGGCGGTCATCCGCTCGACGAGCGTCGGCATGACTTGGGCGACGAGCTCGGCCCGGTTCCGGGCGAACTCGACCGGATCGCTGCCCAAGTCGAAGCGGTTCGACATCGGATCAGGGTCGCCCGGCTGGGTGTCCTCGTCGGTCGAATAGGCCAACTGCGGCTCACCGGCACGGCCGGCGATCTTCTCGAGCTCCGGCAGCTCCGCCTCGGGGCTGCCACCGCCGACCGGCTTGTAGCCGTATTCGATCGCCCACAGGTCGTAGGGGCCGAGTTTGGCGGTGTAGTAATCCCCCTGCGGCTTCCCCTTCGGACTGATGTTGGCGGGGATGTAATCCATGACGCTCGTGCTGGCGCCGGTCTGCGCCACCTTGGCCGGATCGTTGATCTCGGCAAGGGTCAAAAGCGCGCTTCCCTTGAAGTTGTGCCGGAGGCCGAGGGTGTGGCCCAGTTCGTGGCTCGTGACGAGCTTGAGCCCCTGGACGACGAGCTTCTCCTTGTCGGCTTCGGTGAGGCCGTTGCCGGCGACGGCGAGTGCCGTGGCAGCCAGCGCCGTCTCGCGAGCATGGCCATCGAACAGCATGCAGGCGCTGCAAGCGTGGCCCGCCCCGTGGCCGTGCGTTCCGGCGACGCGCTCGTTGCCGGAGGGGAGGATGCCAGCCGCGGCCGTCGGGCCATCGGTGAGGATCGCCACCGCCTGCGGCGTGAAGTTCTCGTACTCGCGGCGCCAGAACTGGAGGAAGTCGCCGTCGAAGATGATGTCGGCATCGAGGATCTGCCCGGTGCGCGGGTTCACGCGGCTGGGGCCCATTGCGAAGCCGGCTCCGGCGGTGATCCAGCGGAAGGTGTTGTAATTCACATCTTCCGGATCCCAGTCGGTCTGGTCGGGCTGCTGGCGGACCTCGATGGCGCTGGCGAAGCCGGCCTTTTGGAAGGCCTCGTTCCAGGCCTCGATCCCCTCACGGATCGGCTGTCGGTAGCGGAACGGCACCGTCTTCTCGATCCAGAAAACGATCGGCTTCTTCGGCGGCGAGATCGGGGCCGAGGGATCGGCCTTCTCGAGCTGCCAGCGATTGATGTAGCGGACGAAACGATCCTCGTCGACGTTTTGCGAGAAGTCCTTGAGGGCGGTGACGAAGTAGCCGACCCGGTTGTCGGCCAGCCGCGGCCGGTAGCCGTTCTGCGGCAGCATGCTCACAGAGTAGTGGACGTTGACGGTGACGCCGCGGCTGTCGGCGACGGTGTCGAGCTCCGCCTGGCCGCCCGAGCCATAGGTGGCGGCGACTTCGAGCTCGGTGTTGTCGGGGAAGTTCTTCACACGCGACCACGTGGAGCGGTCGCGGGCGAAGGAGAAGCCGGGGAGCGTGCGGCTGATCTGGGGAAGATCGGTCATGAAGATCGCCGACAGGTCGATGACCGCCGCGCCGTTGGGCGCGTACGTGGCGATCGGCACGCTGAACAGCACGCTGTCGGTGTAGGCGAGGTCGACCGCCTTCTCCTCCGGGCTCCCCTTGTCGGCGAAGAAGCGGACGTTGCGGCGAACGACGTGGATGTTGTCGTCGACTTTGCGGAACTGCCAGATCCAGTCGTCACCGAAGCCCCAGCTCATGCCGCCGAGGAGTTGGCCGTCGCCGATCCCCTTGGCGATCGAGATCAGCACGAACAACTCCCGGCCGAGGATCGAGTCGGGGAGCTCAGCCCACACCTTGTCGTCCTTGCGGTGAAGCGCGATCAGCCCGGGGATCCGGGTCGCGTCTTTGACGACGGCGGCAAACGGAGGCTTGCCACCCTTCGCTTCGGGGGCCGCGGGGGGCGCGGGAGGGGCTGCGGGGGGAGTCGCCGGGGCGTCGGCCTTGACCGTGTCGGCGCCCGGAACCGCGGTGGGCTCGTCGGCGCGGACGACGGTGACGGCGAGGAGGAGGCATGCGACAGGGGCAAGTCCCGCCAGCGTGGCAAGGGACGCAATCAGACGACCGGAACGACTGAGCATGAGTCGGGATCCCCTCGGATGGGTCGGATGAGCCGGGGTGGCGGAAGTTGCCGGGTACGCGTCCCCGCTCGAGGAGCGTAGGCTGCGCCCGGCCGGAGACCACCCGCAGCGGAAAGGAGGCTGAAACGCATTCTCCCGCCCGCCGTTGGCAGCGTAGCATCGCGTTTGACGGAGGGCCAATTCTCCGCCCGAACGGGGGCTCGGCCGGCCGCGAGAGAACGTGTTTGAGGGGACGCCTATGGATGATTTCGAGCCGATGCCGGCCATCGTCTGCCGCTGGTTCCCCACGACCCGGTGCCGAGTCAGTCCCATCCAGTCCGCTGGTTTCAGTGGCAGTCCGGTGTGGCTCGTGGAGCCGGAGGAGCCTCTCCTTCGAGACCGTGGGCCAAGGCGTTTTGTGCTCAAGGGCTTTGCCGAGAGCTGGCCGCGGGAGCGGGCCGAGGCGATTCACCGGTGGATGGCGGCGGCACGGCGGGCGGGCGTCGGGGCTGTGCCTGCGAACATGGAGGTCGCCGCGGCCGACGGGGCCGAGACCACGACGATCGCCACCGACGGCGACGGACGGTGTTTCGAGCTGACGGAGTGGTGCCCCGGCCAACCGGTCGCGGCTCCCTCGCCAGGGCAGGCCATCGCGGCGCTCGAGACCCTGGCCCGGATTCATGTCGCCCTTCGGAAGGCCGGTGGCAGCGAGGAGACGCCCACGGCTCCGCCGCCGGCATGGGCACGGCGGGCCGAGGCCCTGCGGGCCGTCATGGCCCGCGGCTGGGACTCTCCGACGAACGGGAGCCACTCGCCGCTCCAAGCGGCGGTCGCTGAGCGCCGCCGGGCCGCCGCGGCAATCCTCCGGGATCAGGGGGGGCTTTC
>JBIIQL010000466.1:0-3581 GCA_044342095.1 Pirellulales bacterium | reverse complement strand
CATCCGCCGGGCCTGCTCGGGGGCATCGGTGGGGAGGGCAAGTGGAGGAAGCCTGTCATCGAAGGCCAGCGGCGAGCGTGGGCCGACTTCGTCGCCAGGCTGCTCGGGATCGCCGCGGTGGAGGACGCGCGCGGGCTCGGGCGCAGAGAAGCGCCCGGCGAACACGGTCAGCCCGCGGTCGAGCTCGGCGATCCGCGCGCTGAGCCTCGCCTTCTCGGCGTCGATTCCGGCAAGCGCCGCGCGATCCTCTTCCGTGAGCCCGTCGGCGGAAGCGGAGCCAGCGGCGGCTGGGGCCGGCGCGGCGGCTCCGATGGGCTGCCGGTCGGAGGCATCGGCCACCTGCTCGAGCGGCGCGTCAACGCCATCGGCCAGCTCGATCCGGTATTGGATCGCCGTTCGATCGGCGTAGACGCCCTTGCGGTCGCGGGCCCAGACGATCCGGTCGACCATCGCCGGGGCGGCGAACGTGATCTCCACCCAGCCGCCGCCGGTCGCGCTCGACATCCAGCTCCGCTCGTTCCCCTCGAGGCCGTCGTGGACGAAGGGGAGCTCGTGGCGACCGGGGGCGACGTTGTCCCCTGAGGAAATCACGGTGGCCCCGGCGGAGGCGAGGGCGACGTTGCGGCCTTCAGTGTCGAAGACCTCGAGCTCGTCGATGCAGGGCTCGAGGCTGTTGGTGGCGAGGATCGTGAACCGGACACGCGTGGCCCGGCGGGGAGCGATCCGATCGACGTTGAGCCGGGGCGACACGGCCTGACGCGGCGATCCGTTGCCCACAAGCGGTGCCCGCGCCGTCCGCGCTGCATCAAGCGAGGCAAGCGCCGAGCGGTGGCCGGCGATCTCGGCGCGGCGGGCGTCGGCCTCGGCGGAGCGGAGCTCGCGGTCTTCGTAGGTGACGCCTGTGAACACCGCCTGGAGGGCGTGGTAATCACGGAGCGAGAGCGGATCGAACTTGTGGTCGTGGCAGCGGGCGCAGCCGATCGAGAGGCCAAGAAAACTCTCGCCGGTGTTGATGAGGATGTCGTTGAGAGCATCCTGCCGAGCGAGCCGCTTTGAGGCGTCGTCGGCGCCGATCTGACCGGGGAGGAGGACGGCGGCGGTGACGAGGAACCCCGTCGCGGCGTCGTCCCGGTCGGCGTCGCCGGCGAGCTGACGGCGGACGAACGTGTCGTAGGGCATGTCGGCATTGAAGGCCGCCACGACCCAGTCGCGGTAGGGCCAGGCGTTGGCCCTCTCGGTGTTGACCTCGTAACCGTGGGTGTCGGCGTAGCGGACGACGTCGAGCCAGTGCTGGGCCATCCGCTCGCCGTATCGCGGCGAGGCGAGGAGGCGATCGACGACGCGCTCGTGGGCACCGGAAGCCTCGTCAGCCAAGAAGGCGTCGATCTCTTCGGGCGCGGGCGGGAGGCCAGTCAGATCGAGCGAAAGGCGACGGAGCCAGCGGGCCCGATCAGCTTCGGGCGATGGAAGAAGCCCTTCGGCCTCGAGCCGGGCGAGGATGAAGCGGTCGAGGTCGTGTCGCGGCCAGCGCTCGTCGCGCACGGCCGGAGGAGCGGGGCGGACGACGCCGCGGAAGGCCCAGTGATCGCGCCGGTCGACGAGGCTCGCCCGGTCGATCCCTTCGGGCCACATTGCCCCGGCGTCGATCCAGGCGGCGAGGATCGCCACTTCGTCCGGGGAAAGCGGCGGCACGTTTGCATCGGCCGGCGGCATCTGCATCTCCGGCTCATCGCCCCGCGCGAAGCGCACCAGCACGCTCTCCGCCGCCTTCCCCGGCACGATCGCCGCGCCATGGCCGTCGCCGCCGCGAAAGGCCTCGGCGCGGATGTCGAGCCGCAGGCCGCTCTTCGCCTCCTCGCCCGAGTGGCAGCTGGCGCAGGAGCGGTCGAGGAGGGGGCGGATGTCGCGGACGAAGTCGGGGGGAGATGCCGCGGGGGCGGGCGTGGCCAGGCTCACGAGCCCCGTCACGGCAACGCCCAGGATGCTGAAGCAGGGGAAGGAGCGGGAGAAGCTCGAGAAAGCGTGCACGGCGATACTCCGCGGGGAGGCCCCGATCACACCCTCTTGCCCACGGGCTCGCGGGCCGGACGGCAGCCGAGCCGGTCGAGGATCTTCGCGGTGGCGTCGTGGGCTTCGGCGACCCACTCGACGATTTTTTCAGGCTGTGGCGAAAACTCGAGTTCGATGCTCACCGTGCCGTCGTAGCCGGTGTCGCGGATCGCCGCGAGGAAGTCGGCGATCGGCGTCACGCCGCGGCCGGGAGGGAGATCCCCATGCACCTTCCCGTCGCAGTCGCTGACATGGACATGCTCGATCCGGCCGGCGAGCCTCGCCACCTCGGCCGGCTTGGTGTGGACGAGATCGAGGTGGGAGATGTCGCAGTTGGCCATCACCGTCTCCGGGAGGCCGACGTCGTCGAGAAAGCGGAGCATCGTGTCGATCGAATTGACGAGCGACAGCTTGAACGGCTCGAGTTCGATGGCGATCCGCAGGCCCCGGTCGGCGGCGTAGGCTCCGAGCTGGCGGACGGCGTCGACGCCGAGCCTCCACTGCTCCGCCGGCGGGATCACCTCCTGCTGCCAGACATATTCCCCGAGGACGAGAAGCAGATTGCGGCAGCCGTAGTCGGCGGCGAGATCGAGGTGGGCCCGGCAGCGGTCGAGGTGGAAGCGACGTACCGGGGGGCTGAAGTCGATGAGGCCGAGGGCGACGCAGCACAAGCTCACGATCGGGAGATCGAGTTCGCGGCAGATGTCGGCGATCAGCCGCCGCTCCGCCGCCGTCATGTCGAGCGGGTCGGCGAGGAGATCGACCGAATCGAAGCCGAGCCGCTTCGTCTGCTCGAGGCCGTAGCGCGTCCCCTTGCCGGCCTGAGCGAATGCCGAGTTGATCAGTCCGAGACGCAAGGAATGGCTCCCGTCGATGGGCTTGGTCATGCCGCGTGGGCCGGAGGCGCCCGGAAGGAAAACCCCGCTGGCCACCCACTTCGACCCGCTGATAGAGTAGCACGCCGCAGGGGGCGGATTGGAGAGCGGTCGGGCGCAGCGACGCCGCGGCCGGCGTGTCCCTGCCGGCATCCCGTTCTTCAGGAGTTTCACCATGCTCGAGCGTCGTTCCGCCCCCCTCTCCCGCCGCTCGCTCCTCAAAGGTGGCCTCTCCGCCGGCATCGCCGTGGGGATGTCGGCCGCGTCGTGGTCGCGGGCCTACGGCGCCAACGAAAAAGTCCGGATCGCTTCGATCGGCTGCGGCGGCAAGGGCTGGAGCGATCTGCTCGACACCGCCGCGTCGGAATGGGCGGAGGTGACGGCGTTGTGCGACATCGACGATTCGATGCCCCACATGGGACAGGCGGCCGAAAAGTTTCCCGCGGCGGAGCGGTTTTCCGATTGGCGGCGGCTCCTCGACAAGCCGCAGCTTTTCGACGCCGTGATCGTCTCCACCCCCGATCACATGCATGCCAGCCCCAGCCTGGCGGCGATGCATCTCGGCAAGCATGTCCAGTGCCAGAAGCCGCTCACGCATACCGTCTTCGAGGCCCGGCAGATGCGCGAAGCGGCCGAGCGCTTCAAGCTCGTGACGCA
>JBIIQL010000465.1:0-3582 GCA_044342095.1 Pirellulales bacterium | reverse complement strand
GCCGCGGGCATGGCCGTGAGCAAGACGAGGGCCCGTCGGCCGCATGGCGCGACCGACGGGCCCCACATCGAGATTCACAGGGTGACCTTCCCGGCGTGAAAAGGGCTCACGCGACGAGCTTCACCTCGGGCACCTCGCCAGTGATCCCGATCACGAACTCCTCGAAGATCTTCATGTCGAGGGCGGAGGCGGTTTCCGCCTCGGGGTGGAACTGCGTGCCGATCGCCACCCATCCCTCGACCTGGCTCTCGATCGCCTCGATGACGCCGTCCGGCGCGCGGGCGGCGATCTTGAAACTCGCGGCGAGGTCGTCGATCGCCATGTGGTGCATGCTGTTGACGCGGATCTCGCCGTCGCCGTAGACGCGTTCCATGACGCTCCCCGCCTCGACGAGGAGGGCGTGGCGATGGGAGGCGTCGCAGGGATCCTTGTGGGGGATCGCCTTGGGGAGATCCTCGGGAATGTGAAGGAAGAGGGTGCCACCTTCGGTGAGGTTGAGGAGTTGCATCCCGGCGCCGATGGCGAGGACGGGCATGTGCCGGCGACAGACGTGCTTGGCGAGCATCCGGTCGAAGTCTTCGCGTCGGGCGTCCATGGGGCGAACGGCGGGGTGGGGCATCCAGCCGTCGCGGCGGGGGTCGAGGTCGGCACCGCCGACCATCACAACGCCGTCGAGGAGGTCGAGGAGGCGGACGACGTCATCCTCGTCGGCGAGCGGGGGCAGGATGACGGGAATCCCACCGGCGGCGGTGATCCCGTCGTAGTAGCCCGCGGCCACGAAGGAGAGCGCGGCATGCTCCTTGCGGGACGCACGGTAGTCGGTGTTGATGCCGATGAGGGGCTTGGCTGCCATGGAGTGTCTCCGGAAGACCGTCGGATCGTCGAGCCATTCATCCGGCACAAACGCGGGGTGGTCGTCCATCGACCCCCGGCTTCCACGCATGAATCTCCCACCCTCCGCAACGCCCCGATCGACCGACGTCATCGATGTTCGAAACGACCCGTTCGGGCCGTTTCACCCCACGCTTTTGCAGCGTCATCCCTAACGCCGATGCCTTCGATCGAAGGAGCCTTTGCGGCGGACGGAAGCCATCCGGGCTTCCGGGCCGATCGCCCCCCAAGGGGAAACCGGGCCGATTCCGTCGTTCGTGCCGTTGCCAGCATCACGGGGCCCGTCGGGGGCGTCCGTGGCTCTGGCGGCGGGGAACGTATCCCGTCCCCTTTCGGGTGAGCAAGCAACACGACGATTTTGTGGTCGCAGGGCCCCTGCCGACCCACATCCGGTGCTAGCACACGCCCTGCTAGCAGACGCTCTCAGGCCGCGATCCACACCGCCCCGGGAAAGGTTCGCAGCCACGTCAGCTGCCGCTTGGCGAGTTGCCTGGTGCGCGCTTGGGTGAGGCGAATCGCTTCGGAAAGGGGCATCGTGCCGGCGAGAACGGCGAGGGCCTCGGTGTAGCCCGCGGCCTGGGACGCGGTCGGTCCGATGCCACCCGGCCCATCCGCGGCCTGCCGCGTCTCGTCGACGAGGCCCGCGGCGAACATCCGCTCCACGCGCCGGTCGATCCGCTCGCGGAGGAGCTCTCGGGAAAGATCGACGACCATCATCTGCCGCGAGAAAACGGCATGGGGCGCCGGGGCGAACGCGGCCGACAGGGTCACCCCGCTGGCGGCCACCTCGAGGGCGCGGACGATCCGCTTGGCGTCGTTGGGGTGGATGCGGCGGGCCGCCTCGGGGTCGACCCCGGCGAGGCGGCGGTGGAGGACAGCGGGGCCGATCGCCGCGACTTCGGCGCGGAGCCGCTCGCGGACCTCCGGTACCTCCCCCGGAACGTCGGCGAGGCCGTCGCGGAGGGCGCGGAGGTAGAGGGGTGTCCCCCCGACGAACAGGATCTGTCGGCCGCGGGCCCGGATCCCGGCGATCGCCGCGGTTACGTCCGCGAGCCAGCGGGCGACGTTGTAGGCCTCCGATGGGGCGACGATGTCGATGAGATGGTGCGGCACCCGGCTCTGTTCGGCCGGCCCAGGCTTGGCGGTGCCGATGTCGAGCCCCCGGTAGACGGCCATCGAGTCGACGCTCACGATTTCCGCACCCATTCGCTCCGCCATCCGGATGCCGAGGGAGGTTTTTCCGGCCGCCGTGGGGCCGGCGAGGAACCAGCAGTCATCTCCGAGTTCCGGCCGTGATCCGCCTCCGGGGCATGCTAGAGTTGAGGACGCTTCCCCGGCGGTTCCGGGGGCTTTGCCGTCACCAGGATTGTCGGGAGTCATCGGATGCGTCGACCGGGGGAGACCTTCGAGGAACTCGAGCGGATGATCCTATCCCGGCGCGGGGAACCGATCGACCGCTCCTACACCGCCAAGCTCCTCCACGCCGGTGTCAACAAGGTCGGCGGGAAGGTCGTCGAGGAGTCAGGGGAGCTGGCGATGGCCGGGGTCTCTGAGTCGGACGATCGGGTTGTCTCGGAGTGCGCCGACCTCCTCTACCACACGCTCGTGCTCCTCGCCTGCCGCGGACTTTCGCTGGCCTCGGTCGGGGCCGAACTCGAACGCCGTTTCGGCACGTCGGGCCTCGAGGAGAAGGCCTCCCGAGGATCCCGTGCCACGCAGGAGGTGCCCGGTGAGTGATCCCGCCGTTCCCGATCGTCTCCTCCGCCTCGGCCTGCCGAGCAAGGGGAGGCTCGCGGAGATCTCCGCGCAGCTCCTCGCCGAGGCGGGGCTCAACTTCCGGCGCACCGAGCGGAGCCTGTTCGCACGCTGCCGCGACATGCCGGTGGAGGTGATCTTCCTCCGCACCGACGACATCCCCGTCCTCGCCGCCGAGGGGGCAATCGACCTCGGCGTCACCGGCGCCGACCTCGTCGCCGAGAGTGGCGCCGATCTCATCCACCGCCTCGATCTCGGCATCGGGTCGTGCCGGCTCGCCCTCTGCGTCGCCGAAGACTCGACGATCACCTCCGCCGCCGATCTCCACGGGAAGCGGATCGCCACGAGCTTCCCGCGGATCACGCGGTCGTGGCTCGCCGAGCGCGGGGCCGAGGCCCACTTCGTTCCCCTCTCGGGGAGCGTCGAGGTGATGATCCAACTCGGCGTCGCCGAATCAATCGTCGATCTCGTCGAGACCGGCAGCACGCTCGCGGCCAACCGGCTGCGGGTGATCTCCGAGATCGGCCGCTACGAGACGGTGCTCGTGCAAAACCGTTCGTTCCACGATGCCGCGACGGCCGACCGGATCGTCCGCCGGCTCGAGGGGATCGTGATCGCCCGCACCTATTCGCTCCTCGAATACAACATCCCGCGTGCCCAATTAGCGGCGGCGGAAGCGATCACCCCCGGCTTCAATTCGCCGACGGTCAGTGCGCTCGAGGATCCGGGCTGGTGTGCGGTGCGAGCGATGGTCCGCCGCGGTGAAGTCCATGCAATCATGGAGCGCCTCGACGCCCTCGGCGCCTCGGCGATCATCGAGACGAGGATCGCCAACTGCCGGCTGTGACCGGCGCCGCGTGGGGCTCAAGCCCGCGGCAATTCCCCGTGGAGCAAGCGTCCCCGGCGGAGCGTGGCCGCGACGCGGGTGTCGGGGCG
>JBIIQL010000042.1:0-12358 GCA_044342095.1 Pirellulales bacterium | reverse complement strand
CGACGAATCGGGCCCGATCAGCGGGCAGGTGTGCGATCTCGAGCAGTATCCGCTCCTCGGTCGCAATCCGCCGAAAACGATCCAGCCCGCGAAGGGCTCCTGAGGCTCCCCCACCGGCACCATCTCCCGCCACCTGCTCCGGATCCCCGCCATGCCACCGCTCCCTGCCACCGCCCGCACCGTCGTTCCCCGTCTGGCTGCCTTTCCGAAGGCCTACATGCAGGCGCTGGTGAAGGACGGAAGCATGACGCTTGGAGAATGGATCGAGCTGGCGTCGACGCTCGGCATCGACGGCCTCGAGTGGTATGCGGGATTCTTGGAGATGGCCGATGAATCGGCCTGGCCCGGCTTCCGCCGCGACGTCGAGGCCCGCGGGATGGTGATCCCGATGCTCTGCTGCTCCCCCGACTTCACCCACCCCGATCCCGCCTTCCGGAAGCGCGAGATCGAAAAGCAGCAGACCTGGATCCGGATGGCCCACGCGCTCGGCGCGGGCTGGTGTCGGACGCTCTCCGGGCAGCGTCGGCCGGAGTTGACGGCCGAACAGGGGGTGGCCCTCGCCGCCGAATCGATCCGCGCCTGCCTGCCGCTGGCCCGCGAGCTCGGCGTCACGCTCATCATCGAGAATCACTACAAGGACGACTTCTGGGAATACCCCGAGTTCGCCCAGAAGATGGACCTGTTCTGTGCGCTCATCGACGCCGTCCGGGACCCCAACTTCGGCGTCAATTACGACCCGAGCAACGCCTACATCGCCGGCGACGATCCGCTCGAATTGCTCCGACGCGTGTCGAGCCGGGTGGTGACGATGCATGCCAGCGACCGCTTCCTCATCGAAGGGACGCTCGAGGACTTGCGCCGCGAAGAGGGGGGGAGCGCCGGCTACGTGAAGCGACTCCGCCACGGCGAGATCGGCAAGGGACTCAACGACTACGACGCGATCTTCTCGGAGCTGAAGAGCAAGGGCTTCTCGGGCTGGATCAGCATCGAGGACGGCGTCGACGGGATCGACCAGCTCCATCGCAGCGTCGCCTTCCTGAAAGCGAAGATCGCTGCGCACTGGGCTGGCTGATGAGCGATCAGTCGAGCGGCCCGGCGAGGATCCGATCGTTGTCGCTGTCGGCGACGACGAGGTTTCCCGCCGGATCGATCCGGGCCGCGTGGGGGCGGGCAAGTTGCGTGGTCCGCCAGTCGCTCCCCACCGCGGTGCCGGGGCTTCCGGGGACGCCCGCCACCGTCACGATGATCCCGGTGACGGGATCGTAGCGACGGATGCAGTGATTCTCGGTGTCGCAGACGAGCACGCGCCCCTGGCCATCCATCGCCACGTACTTCGGCCCCGCCAAGAGCGCCGTCACCCCCGGCCCGCCGTCGCCGGCGAAGCCCGCCTTCCCTTCGACATTCACCGCCACGCTCACGCGTCCCTGGCGAATCGCCACGAGCGCATTTCCCTCGCGGAGCGCGAGCCAGATCGTGCCGTCGGCAGCCGCACAAGCAGCGCGGGGGCCAGCCAGGGGCGTCGCTGTGGCGAGCGTCCCTTCTTGCGGAGGTCCCTTCACGCCGTTGCCGGCGACGGTCGTGACGACGCCGGTGGCGAGGTCGATCGACCGTAGCCTGGCGTTGCCGATGTCAGCGACGAGGAGCGCGCCCCCGCCCGGCACGAGCGAGACACAATACGGCTGATCGAAGCGTGCCGAGGCCCCAGGGCCACCGTCGCCCGAGAAGCCCGACTCGCCGGTACCGGCGATCGTGCGGACGCGCAGCGACACCCGATCGAGGGCTCGGATGCGATGGTGGAAGGTGTCGGCGAGGTAGATCGTGTCGTCGGGGCCGATGGCCAGATCGTGGAGGCCGTTGAAACGAACGGCCCCTTCGCGATCGATGGTATCGGCCTCCGCCGGCGCCCCGTCGGTGCGCCGGAACTTGCCGACGACGAACTCCGGCGTCGTCGTGCCGCCGGCTGGAGCCGCCGGCAGGCGAAACACCCGGTTGGCCCGGGTGAACTCGACGCCCCACAGCCGCCCCTCGAGATCGAAGGCGGTGGCGAAGGGCTCGTTGATGGCCCCCTCGACCGGCTCGGCGCCGCTCCGCCCTTCTCGCTTCCCGGCGATCACTTCGACGCCGGCAGCGCGTGGGCCGGCCGCAAACTCCATGGCGAGGAGGAGGACCACGAGAACGAAAAAACCCTGTCGACGCCGCATGACGATCCTCTCTGTCTCGTGCTCATCCACTCCCCGGCCACGTCGGCACGAGTGTCGGGGGCGGCAGGGGGGGAGGTCAATTGCCCTCGCCCCGCAAACGAGGCCACAATGGCGTTTCGAGTCCCCGGGTGGGGAGCGGGGGAACAGGTCATGAACTCCACGAGAGCCATCGCGTTGTCACGCCCCGCCCGTCGCCACCATCTTCTGCGGGTGGTCGCGACGATCGCCGCCGCCTGCTGGCTTTCGGCGAGCGCTCTTCAGGCCAGCACGCCGCTCGATCACTTCGAGACGGTGATTCGTCCGCTTCTGTCCACGCATTGTCAGTCGTGCCATGGGCCTTCGGCGGCCAAGGGGGGGCTGCGGCTCGACAGCCTCGTCGAAGTCCTCCGCGGCGGGGATTCGGGGGCGGCGGTCATCCCTGGTGCTCCGGCCGCGAGCCTGCTCCTTGCGGCGGTCCGCCACGAGTCGGTGGCCATGCCCCCCGACCGCGCTCCGCTCTCCACTAGCGAGATTGCGGCGCTCGAGAACTGGGTGGCTGACGGCCTCCCCTGGACCGGATCGGCGCCGGCGGCCGACCTCCTTGCCGCCGGGCTTCCTCCCCGCGCCGAAGCCGGCACGGTTGGCCCGAAGCTCCGGCCGCGGCCGATGGTGGTGACGGACGAGGATCGGGCCTGGTGGGCCTATGCCCCGGTCATCAGGCCTCCTGTTCCCGAGGGTCATGGATCCCACCCGATCGATCGCTTCATCGACGCGCAGCTCGAGGCCGAGGGGCTCGTCGCCGTTCCCGAAGCCGATCGGGCCACGCTCATCCGCCGGCTGTTCTTCACGACCGTCGGCCTTCCCCCTTCGGCCGAGGAAGTCACGGCGTTCGTCGCCGACACCGATCCCGCGGCCTGGGAGCGACTCGTGGACAGGCTCCTCGCCGATCCCCGCCATGCCGAGCACCTCGCCCGCCATTGGCTCGACCTGGCCCGGTATGCCGACAGCGACGGTTTCCGCCAGGATGCCTTCCGGCCGAATGCCTGGCGTTACCGCGACTGGGTGGTCGCCGCCTTCCAGGCCGACCTCCCCTTCGACCGCTTCGTGACCGCGCAGCTCGCCGGCGACGAACTCACCGACGACACGAGCGCCGCGGTCGCCACCGGATTCCTCCGCCAGACGCCGTATGAATACAACCAGATCGACGTCCCGACGCAGTGGAACGACATCCTCAACGACGCCACCGAGACGACCGCCGACGTCTTCCTCGCCATGGGCCTCGGCTGCGCCCGGTGCCACGACCACAAGTACGATCCCCTCCTCAAGGCCGACCACGAGCGTTTCCGGGCCTTTTTCACGGCTGTCCAATGGCAGGACGACGGCCTTCCCGAGCCTGATATCCTCTCGCCGGCCCAACAGGCCTGGGCCGACACCGTCGGGCGCCTCAAGCGTGAGTTGGCCGCGCTGCGGGCCTCGGCCCGCGACGAAGCGGCTTGGGCGGGACTGCAGCGCTTCCCACCGCTGATCAAGAGGCTCGTGATGATGCCGGCCGCGGAACGGACAGCGCTCGAAGAGCAATGGGTGCGGCTGGCCGCCAGACAACTGACCTTCAAGCCTGAGAAGCTCCCCGAGGCCGACAGGCTCATCTACGAGAAGCTCACGGCCGAGCTTGCGGCCTTCGAGAAGGAACACGCCGCCGATCGTCCGCCGTCGATCCCGGCGGCCGTCGTGGCGGAGGGGGGAGTGCCCGAGGGAACCGAACCGGGCCTTCCGCAGGTTCTCGGCGGCAACTGCCCGCCGATCGAGCCGGTGACGCGTGGCGCGCCGTCGAGTGGACGACGGCTCGCGCTGGCCCGCTGGATTGCGGCGCCTGCCAATCCCCTCGCGCCGCGCGTGCTCGCCAACCGGCTCTGGCAGTGGCATTTCGGGGAAGGGCTCGCCTCCGAGGCCAACGACTTCGGCCTCCTTGGAGCCCCGCCGAGCCATCCGGATCTCTTGAATTGGCTCGCCGCCGATCTCGTCGAAGGGGGCTACACGGTGCGGCGGATCGAGCGATTGATCCTCACGAGCGCCGCCTTTCGCCGCGCCTCGCATGCCCCCGACGCTCCGCCCTTCGCGCTCGCCGCGGCGCGCGATCCGCAGGCCCGGTTCCTGTGGCGCCGTCACGCGCGCCGCCTCGACGCCGAGCAGGTCCGCGATGCAGCGCTCGTCGCCAGCGGGGAGCTCGATGCCACCCCCGCCGGCCCCCCGGTGCCGCCGGCCAAGCCGCGCCGGGCGCTCTATGTCTCCGTCCTGCGGAACACCCGCGATCCCCTCCTCGACGCCTTCGACTTCCCCGACGCCGCGGCGAGTTGCTCGCGCCGCAACACGACCACCACCCCCTCGCAAGCGCTCCTTCTCCTCAACGGCGAATGGCTCCTGGCCCGTGCCCGGGCTCTCGCCCTGCGGATCGATCGGCAAGGGCTGGCGGATGATCCCGGCCGGGCCGCCGAGGCGCTCCGTGCCGTCATCGGCCGCGAGCCATCGACGGAGGCGATCCACCGTTGCACGGCCTTTCTCGGCGACCAGCGGAGCCGGCTCGACACGGATGCCTCAACCTTTTCTGTCGCGCTCTCCGAGCCGATGCCGCAGCGGGAAGGGCTCGCCGCCACGATCGACCCCGCCCTTCCCGACGCCCTCCTGACGGTCCCCGGCAGTGCGTCGAACGCCAAGCCGGAAGCGGGCCCCTTTCCCACCGACGATTTCACGCTCGAAGCCTCCGTCGTGCTCCGGTCCTACCCGGCGGAAGGGAAGCGGCGCTCGATCGCCTCGCAGGGCCTCGGCAGCGACGAGGCTCCAGGCTGGAGCCTCGACGTTGATGCCACCGGGCGCCTGTTCGTAAGCCTCCGCGGCACGCGGAAGGAAGGCGAGCAGCGGATCCCTGTCCGGGCCGACATCGACGCCGGCATCCGCTTGGCCCTCGAGCGTCCCTATGCGATCGCGGCTGCAGTGCAGATCTCGAGCGCGGCGGATCGGCGCGTCGACTTCCAGGTGCGGGATCTCTCCGACAACGACGCCCCCCCGAGCCTCGCGACCGTGCCCCACGGCTTCGACGGCAGCCACGCGACTCCGCAGCCCTTCGCCCTCGGGGGCCGAAGCGGCGCCGCGGATTCCAGCTGGGATGGACTCCTCGACGAGGTCCGTCTGTCGCGGAGGACGCTCGTCCGCAGCGAGCTCCTCCAGGAGCGGGGCTCGGCCGGCACGGCGACCGTCGCCGCGTGGACCTTCGAGGAGACGCCCGGGTTCGCCGTCGACACGTCAGGCCAGGGACGCGATCTCGTCCGCGGCGGGCTCCAAGTCGCCCCGGTTCGGGATCTCCGCGGCTACGAGGCCCTCGTCGATCTTTGCCATGTGCTCCTCAACTCGAGCGATTTCCTCTACGTTGACTGACGCCCATCCATGTCGAGCCTTGCCCGCCGTCACCGCCTTCCCCACCATGCCCCCGCGACGTCGCGGCGCGACTGGCTTACGCGCGCAGGCTCCGGCTTTGGTGCCCTCGCGCTGGCGGCGCTCGAGCACGACTCGGCGTCCGCGGCCACGACCTCTCCCCTCGCCCCCAAGATCGCCCCCGCCGTGCCGCGTGCCACGAGCGTGATCTTCCTCTTCATGGAGGGGGGGCCGAGCCATCTCGACACGTTCGATCCCAAGCCGCTCCTTCGCACGCTCGCCGGGCAGCCGTTGCCGGAGAGTTTCGGGCGGGTGATCACGCCGATGGGGGAAGCGGAGAGCCCCCTGCTTCCCGATCGCCGCACCTGGGCCCGGCATGGCCGCTGCGGCGCGTGGGTCAGCGACTGGCTCCCCCATACCGCCGGCATCGTCGACGATCTCGCCATCCTCCGGTCGTGTGTCTCGGACGGGCTCAATCACTCCGGCGGCGTCTGCCAGATGAACACCGGCTCGGTCCTCGGCGGCCGCCCCTCCCTCGGTGCCTGGACGACCTACGGCCTGGGGAGCGAAAGCCAGGATCTCCCCGCCTTCGTCGTCCTCCAAGATGGCGAAGGGCAGGTGGTCAACGGGCCGCGGAATTGGTCGGCCGGGTTCATGCCGGCGGTTTACCAGGGGACGCGACTCGGCAGCGGCACTCCGCCGATCGCGAACCTCGTCGCACCGAAGGGGGTCGGCCCCGCCCGGCAGGCGGCGAAGCTCGCCCTCCTCGCCGAGTTCAACCGCGTCCGCGCGGCGGCCACGCCGGAGCAGACCGAACTCGAAGCGCGGATCCAGAGCTACGAGCTCGCCTATCGGATGCAGGCGGCGGCCCCGCTGGCCGTCGATCTCGCCGAGGAGACCGCCGAGACGCGTCGGCTCTACGGCCTCGACGATTCCGTCACCGCAGCCTGCGCCCGCAATTGCCTCCTCGCCCGTCGCCTCGTCGAGCGTGGCGTCCGCTTCGTGCAGGTGTATCACGGGGCCGGCAGCAAATGGGATGCCCACGCCGGCATCGAGAAGAGCCACGCCGACCTCTGCCGGCAGGTCGACCAGCCGGTCGCGGCACTCGTGCGCGATCTCAAGCGCCGCGGCCTCCTCGACACGACGCTCGTCGTCTGGGGGGGGGAGTTCGGCCGAACTCCGATGAGCGAGAAGGGGGACGGCCGCGATCACAATCCCTACGGTTTCACGATGTGGATGGCCGGCGGGGGTGTGCCGGGGGGAATCACGATCGGCGCCACCGACGACGTCGGCCTCCGGCAGATCGACGACCGCCTTCATGTCCACGACCTCCACGCCACGATCCTTCGTGCGCTCGGCCTCGATCACCTCCGCCTCGAGTTCGCATCGAAGGGGCGCCCGGAGCGGCCGACGCTCAACGAGGGGCGGCCACATCCCCGCCTCGTCGGGGGCTGACGGCCCCACGCGTCGTGCCTCGCGCTTCAGGCCACGATCGCCTCGAGCACGCGGCCATGGACATCCGTGAGCCGGCGGGGGATGCCGTTGTTGTAGACGGCGAGGCGCTCGTGATCGAGGCCGAGGAGGTGGAGCGCGGTGGCATGGAGATCGTGCCAGGTCGTCGGATCGACGGCGGCCTTGAAGCCGAGTTCGTCGCTCGAGCCATGGGCCACTCCCCCCTTCACCCCTCCCCCGGCCATCCAGGCGGTGAAGGCCCCAGGGTTGTGGTCGCGCCCCTTCCCCTGCGCCGCCGGCTGGCGGCCGAACTCCGTCGAACCGATGACGAGCGTCGATTCGAGGAGGCCGCGGCCGGCGAGATCGGACAAAAGCGCACTGGCCCCGGCATCGAGGATCGGCCCCCAGTAGCCGTGGTCGCGGACGAGGTCCTCGTGCGAATCCCAGTTGGGGCGGATCTTCAGGGCCGTTGTGTTCTCGGCGCCGCAGTAGATCTGCACGAAGCGGACGCCCCGCTCGACGAGGCGGCGGGCAAGGAGGCACTGCCTCCCGAAGGGACCGAGGTCGGGGTCGTCGATGCGGTAGCGGCCGAGGGTGTGGGCCGACTCCCGTGACAGGTCGCCGACTTCCGGGGCCGAGAGTTGCAGCCGGGCCGCCAACTCGAAGGCCTCGATCCGGGCATCGAGATCGGCATCCCCACCGCGTGCGTCCCGATGCCGGCGGTTGATCGCGCCGAGGAAGCCGAGCCCGGCCGGCTCACCCGCCAGGACATCGGCCCGATCAGCCGGGGGAAAGAGGTCAGCGATCGGAGGCTCGTCGGCGGCGGTGCGGAGAACCGTTCCCTGATGAACGGCCGGCAGAAAGCCGGCGCCCCAATTGACCGTTCCCCCTGGCGGCAGGCCGCGCGGATCGGGGAGGACGACGAAGGCGGGGAGATTCTCGGCCTCGCTCCCCAGGCCGTAGGTCGCCCAGGCGCCGAATGACGGAAACCCGGGGAGGATGAAGCCACTGTTGGCCATGAACATCGCCGGGCCATGGAGGGCCGACTTGCCGTGCATGGCATGGAGGAAGGCGATCGAGTCGACATGGCGGGCCAAGCCGGGGAAGAGATCGCTGATCCAGCGACCACACTCGCCGTGCTGCCGGAACGGCCACGCCGACGGCATGCACTCGCCCGGCCGCGAGGCGAAGAACTCGAGCTTCCCCTCGGGATCGAACGGCATCCCGGCGCGGCGGAAGAGTTCCGGCTTGTAGTCGAACGTGTCGACGTGGCTCATCCCTCCCGGACAGAAGATCTGGATCACGGCCGTTGCCCGCGGAGAAAACATCGGCGGCCGCGGCGCGAGCGCCCCCCGCGGAGTGCTCCCTGAGCCAGGCGCGTCGGCCGCGAGGGCGACGTCGAGGCCGAGGCACCCGAGACCGCCGCCGAGCGTGCCGAGAAACGCCCTTCGGCTCGGCGGACGGATTTCGCGACTCGCAGCGGGATCGTGGCTAGGCATCGAGAGGATCCGTGGGCTCTGAACGACGCGTCAATCGATCGAGAAAAACTCGTTGGCGGCGAACATCATCCGGCAAAACTGAAGTAGCCCACTCTGCACGACGAGCGTTTCCCCGGCAGCGGCCTCGTCCCGGTCGGGCTCGCGACAAAAGGCGAGCCGGAAACCGAGCCGCACCTGATCGGCTGGACGTTCCCCCGCCTCTCGCCTGAGCCGCTCGGCCCAGGCCTCGGCGTGGCGAAGGGTGAAGTCGTTGTTGAGAATCGCCAGCGACTGCAGCGCCGTCGTCGTCCGCGCCCTCACCGGCGCGAGATTGGCGGGATTGGGGCAGTCGAGCGTCGTCAGGAAGACGTCGGGCGTGCCGCGGACGACGCAGCGGTAGATGCTGCGGCGGCGCAGGTCGGAGCGGTCGACGGGGATCGTCTCGTAGATCGGGGCATAGGCCTCGGTGACGCGGAAATCGCGAAAGCCGGGCCCGCCGCGGGCCGGATCGAGCGTGCCGGAGACGGCCAACACCGCGTCGCGATACGACTCGGCATCGAGGCGCCGCGGGCTCATCCGCCAGAGGAGACGGTTGCCGGAATCGATCGCCATCCCTGCGGCGGCTCTAGGCACCCCATGACTCCGTTGCCGAAAGGCCTTGCTCGAGCAGATGAGGCGATGGACGTGCTTGAGCGACCAGCCATGATCGACCAGCTCCGCGGCGAGCCAGTCGAGGAGCGCCGGATGCGACGGCTGCCCTCCGCCGGCGCCGAAATCGCTCGGCGTATCGACGAGCCCGATGCCGAAGTGGTGGTGCCAGAGACGGTTGACGATCACGCGCGGCGTGAGCGGATTGGCCCGAGCGGTGATCCAAGCGGCAAGCGCTCGCCGTCGCTCGCCGTCGCCGGCATCGGCCGCTGGCTGCGCCACCGGCACGTCGATCCACCCCGGCAACCCCGGAAGAATCTCCCCCGATGGCTTCTCCGGATCGCCGCGAACGAGGAGCTGCACCGGCGGCGGCGGCTGGACGACCGGCCCGTAGACATTCTCCGTCTCCGGCAAGGCCGCCAGCTCCTGCCGCACCGTCTCGATCCGCGCGCGGGCGGCGGCGAGAGCAGGCGCGTCGATCGGGCGCGATGGCGTCCCCTCGATCCGCGGATCGCCGAACCAGATCTGATCATGGCCGATGCCATCCCCACCGTCGGTGGCGACGAGCGTGAGATGGCGAGCCTCGTCGGAAAGGACGATGTCGAGCGGCTCGCCCGAGCTCGCCTGATCGAGGCGAAACTGCACCATGCGTTGGCCATCGACATGGACGGCGACCTCGGCCCCGGCCGTCTCCGCGCGGCCGCCGTAGGCGACCACCGCCCGGAAATGGCGATCGGTAGCCGGATGCCTCGCCCGGATCGCCGCCAGATCGAAGGTGATCGCGGCATTGGCATGGAGCCCGAGGATCGCGTGGCCAACGCTGGCATAGTCGATGCCGGCGGTCGTCGTCGAAGCCTGAGCGTTGACCGGGCCGTTGCGGATCGCGTCCCATCCCTCCCGGGCTGTCGGGGGGATGCCGTCGATCGGGTCGCCATCGATGACGAATCGGACCGGCCCGCTGCCATCGGGCACGAGGACCGCCGCCACGAACGCCGATGGCCCGGGAAGCGGTCGATTCGCTTCGATTCCTTCGAGGAACGAGAGTGGTGTCCGGTCGCGAGCCAGGCCTGTCCGCGGGTCGATCCCCGCCCCCTTCACGCCGTTCCCCGAGCCGTCACCGCCGCCGACGATGTCGGCCAGATCGACCGGCGCCCCGGCGAGGGCATGAACGTCGGCCGTCGCCGTGCGGAGCCCCTCCTCGAGCGCCCGCCGCCGGGCGTCGCGGGCAGCCACCGCGGCCGGGCTGACGGGCCGATCCCCCCGCGTCACGCCGGCGAGGAGGGCCGCGAGCGCCGTGTAGTCGCGTTGCGGAATCGGATCGAGCTTGTGGTCGTGGCAGCGGGCGCAGTTGATCGTCACGCCACACGCGGCGGCCATCACCTGCGTGAGCATGTCGTCGAGATCGTCGGCCCTGGCCTGGCGGCGAAGGGCGGCACTTTGCGTCTCGACCTGCCCGACAAGATCCCATGGGCCGGCGACGAGAAAGGCGCTGGCCACCACCGCCGCCGGATCTTCGGGCGCGATCACATCCCCAGCCACCTGCTCGCGGAGAAACGCATCGTACGGCTTGTCGGCATTGAGGGCTTCGATCACCCAGTCGCGGTAGCGCCAGGCATGGGGGCGAAGTTGATCGCGCTCGTAGCCATGGCTGTCGGCGTAGTGGGCGACATCGAGCCAATGCCGCGCCCACCGTTCGCCGTGGGCGGGCGACGCGAGGAGGCGGTCGACGAGGCGTTCGAAGGCGTCGGGGGCCGCGTCGGCCTCGAAGGCGGCCACCTCTTCTGGCGTCGGCGGGAGGCCGACGAGATCGAACGACGCCCGGCGGATGAGCGTTCGCCGATCGGCCTCCGGCGCCGGGGCGAGGCCGCTCTCCCCGAGACGCGCGACGAGGAAGGCGTCGATCGCCGCAGCGCCGACAGCGCCGCCGGGGACATCGGGACGCACGACCGGTTGCCAGGCCCAGTGATCGAGCCGGGGATCTCGCCACGCCCCCTCAGGCCAAGTGGCGCCGGCATCGATCCACGCCCCTACCAGCCCGATCTCCTCGTTCGAGAGGGGCTTCCCCCGCGGCGGCATCCGCCGATCGGGATCGGTCGCGCTCACCCGGTCGAGGAGCGTACTGGCAGCCCGGTTTCCGGCCACGACGACCGCCCCCGGTTCACCGGCACCGCGCGGATCGAGATCGAGACGCAGGCCCCCTTCCTGAGCGTCGGGGCCGTGGCACTCACGACAGCGCCTGGAAAAGAGATCGCGGACCTGCTCCGCCACCACACCGCCATTCCCCCGCCCGGCCCCCCCCGGATCCGCGGCGCTCGTGCCGCCGATCGACAGGCTCCCTGCCAGGAAGGCGAGGAGCACGGATCGGGCCAGGGCGAGCGGACGGGGGGAGCGAGGCATGGGAGTCGCCGTCACTTCGCCAGCGGCTTGACGCGGATGTTGCGGAAGTGGACTTCGTCCCCGTGGCCGAGGAAGCCGATGTGGCCGGTAGTCCGCTTGAGGCCGGGATGGGCCTGGCCGTCGAGGGTCTTCTTGCCGTCACGGAACTCGGCGATGTCGCCATCGACGATCGTCGTGCCGTTGAGGATCACCTTGATCTTCGACCCCTCGGCGATGACTTCCTGGCTGTTCCACTCCCCCGTGGGCTTCAGGGCGCCACGCTTCGCGGGGAGGACGCCGTAGACTGAGCCGTGCGACTGATAGGGAGCGATCCCAGCGTACTTTTCATGGCCGTCGTCGAGGATCTGCAGCTCCATCCCGGCAAAGGCAGCGTCGCCGTCGATCGGCGCGCGGATGCCGAGGCCGTTGTTGGCGCCCGGGGTGAGGCGGAACTCGAACTTCAGATCGAAGTCGGCAAACTCCTCCTTCGTCAGCAGCTTGCCACCGGCCCCCTTGCGGCAGTGGAGCTCCCCATCCTTCACCTCGTAGCCGCCGACATCACCCTGCCAGCCCTGCGTCGTCTTCCCGTCGAAGAGCGCCTTGAAGCCGGGCTCCTCGGCGCGCGAGCCGGTGCCGATCGCCACGACGAGCACCGTGGCCAGCGCACCGCGACCGAGCAGGGTCATCCAGGAGTTCGCGAGCATCCGCATGAAAAGTCTCTCCCCGAGAAAAAAGTGTCCACGACAAACGGGTAAAAAAGCCGATCGGTCCCCGATGCACCAGCCTATCGCAACGACG
>JBIIQL010000464.1:0-3591 GCA_044342095.1 Pirellulales bacterium | reverse complement strand
GCCTGCGTGAGCCACTTCAGCAGCGGCAGCGGTGGCGGGAGCTCGGCTCGCAAGTCCGGGTCGATGGAGGTGGTGAAAAAAGTCCTGGAAGGACGACTCCTCGGTCGGCGGCGTTCAGCGGGAGCCTGCTCGCCGGAACACCAGCAGATTCTGGTGGTACCACGGGGCCACCTTGCCGCACTGCCGCCACTCATCCACCAGGGCGATGCAAGTGGCCGGGTCCTCGACGAATCCGGCTTCCCTGAACTTCTCGATCCAATAGGACCTAGGCTGCTCGTTGACATGGTCCGTTCCGCCCTGTCCTGGTGTCGCCGCGGTCATCACGACCGTGTCGGTGCTCCCGCAAAGGAGTGTGACGTAGCGGTCGGCCGTTTTCTCAGGGAGGTGCTCCGCGACCTCCATCGAGATCGTGAGGTCAAACTTCGGCTCGTCAATCCCGTGCTGACTCTCGAGATCGAACTTGCGGACCACGACGCCGCGCGATCTGCAAAGGTCGAGGCCTGCCTCGGAATACTCGAGTCCGAGGTGTCGCTCCACGCCCATCGCCTTGAATCGCTCGAGCATCAATCCGGTACCACAGCCGACGTCAAGAACGGAGCGCGGACCGAAGTTGCGTACGAGCGAAGGAACGATGACCTCCGCACTCTCCGTGGTGGTCGACTCCACGTGCCGCTGGTAGTACGCCCGCGAGTAGATCGAGTCGTGCTTGCGGAATCTGTTGACGAGCGTCCGGAGGAATCTCGAGGGTTTGGATTTCCAACAGCTTTCAAAGACCCTTTTCGCGAAATCCAAGAGGCACCTCTCGCCAGGAATGCAGGTTCTCAATGGCTCCCATGCGTTCAGGAAGCGTCGCCGACGGGGCTGGCCGGGCGGTCGACCGCTTCTCATTCAAACCCCTGTGGCGTGATATAGCAACACCTCGTCTTCTCGGCGGCCGGATCCCACCACTTTCCCATCGGCGTGCCTTCTGCACGCCCTGTCACGGACGTTGCTTGGCTTGCACGAGCTCGCCCAGCATGTGCTCGAGTCTGCGGCCCGCGACCCCCCAATTCAGTCGCGTCTTGTATTCGTTGAAGCTCGCGAGTGCCAGCCGATGATACTCTCCCGGCGTGTCCATCACCCGTTGGATGTACTCGGCATAATCTTTTTCCGGGGCCTGCTCATCGAAGCAGATGCCGTTGACGTTGTTAGTCACCACTGACGCGATGCCGCCCGTGTCTCGCGTGATGACCGGCAAGCCGAAGCTCGCGGCTTCACAGAAGACGATCGGCGTGCAGTCGGCCCGCGACGGAACGATGAAGAAATGGGCTTCCGCGAAAAGCCTTTCGATGCGCGCCACCCCCTCGGGGGTAGACTTCGAGACAAAACCCAGCAGCTTCACGTAGGGCGGCAACGTGGTGCCCTCGGTCGGATGGCAGCCCGCGATCGTCAGTTCGACGGCCACGCCGCGCTTGTGCAACTCTTCGGCCACCCCGACCGCGATATCCGCACCCTTGCGCTCCCAATGCACGCCGATCAGCAGTAACTTCACGGGCGAGGCCGGTTTGGCTGCGGTCAGCATCTCGATGTCCTCAACCGTGCGCGTGTCGGGCACGTTCGCCCCGAACGAAAGCAGTCGAAGTTTGCCCGGATCGCAGCCGTAGTCCTTGATCGCGCTGTCGATCGCCCACTGGCACGAGAACAGCACCAGGTCACAGCGATCGAGCAGGTCTTTCTCGCCTGCGTGCCCGTTGCGAATGGTGCGGGCCGAAAGATTCTTGAAGTTGGGGTAGTAGTTGACGATGTTGGCAAACGTCGCGTCGGTCCACACCGCCATTGGTCGTCCGGCATCGACATACGCCTGGCCGATCACGCCGTGGCCGAGGGCCACGTCGGAGTTCGACTTCTCGAGCCGCGTGCTGAGTTGCTTGGCGACTAACTTGAGGAATCGGGGGTCGCGCTGCGGATGATCGTTCTGCTTGAAGACCTTCTGCAGCATCAGATAACGGGCGAAGTTGATCGGCGTGAACGGCCTCTTGCACGGGCCGAGAGCCTCGACATCGACGCCCGTGTCCGAGAGGCACTTCGTCATGTGGTATTCGATGCCGGACCAGCTACGCACATCCCGGGGGTCTCCGTAGCTCAGATAGGAAACCTTCATGAATCCGTGTTCCTCTCCGTCGCCGTTGACGTGTGATCCGCTTCCGTGATGATCCGCCGCGGTTCTCTCGCGATGGCGTGTTGAAGTTCAGGTCGCTCCCAATCGTGACGCCGCCCAGGTGGGCGTCGACTAGGATCGGTCCTCGTTTCATCCCTCTTCTCGATATCATCGGGAGGATGCCATCAAGAGAAGTGTCTCGCCAGAAGGGAATCGAATTGTACCCGCGGGATCACGAATTTCAATGCATGTCGTGGTCGAGCGAAGGGATGCGAGGGCCCTCAGCGGCATGGGCGGGCGGACGGAATCGGCCCCCGGCCGGTAACCGATTCACGGTCGCGGATGGTTCTCGTTGATGAACCTGGCCGGGGCTATGCCGTAGCCCCACCTCGCGAGGAGGGACGATCGTCCTCCTGCACGATGACGTCTTGTGGGTCGAAACTCGGCAGAACTATTCGATGATTCGGCGAAGGGACGGGAGCTCCCTGCTCGTGAAACTGCTTCTCGAGGAACTCGGCGTAGCGTTCTCCGAGCGGCAATTCGCCCGCATCGGTCGATCGCTCTTGATCAATCTCGACGCTCTCCGGGCCATCGAGAGGCTCGGTAGCAGCCATTCGCTCTTACAGTATGTTGGCACGTCGGAAACGGTCGTCATCGGTCGGGCTGCGTCGTCGAGAGTCCGGCAATTGATCGAGCCAGCGCGGGCGGCAAGGCCGATGGAGGCGGCGAACTCTGGGCGACGTCAGGCGGGAATCCTCTTTTCGGCGCATGTCGACGAGAATCGCTGAGGCCAGCGGCGTGAGCGTAAATTGACGAGTCCATCCACCTCGCTCTCCACGGCCGCTCGTAACATCCACCTCGCTCCCTTTCGAACGATCGAATTGAAGAGGCTGTGCGCTTTCGCGGGACAACCGCAAGGCTTTGGCTTTCCTGCCAGGACCTCTTACACCGCGAACCGTAGAACCTCTGATGGCGACGGAGTCTGGTGTCCCTTTCCGTGGGGGGGCTGGTGGCCCGGGCAGGATAGTATGCCCCCAGTCATGCGATCGCCGAACTCAACGTTCGGCCATAGCTCGTTGGGGGGCGGTGAGAGAGCGTTCGCGCCGCAGCCGTCCGGTGTGTCGCGCGAATCGTCTCAATGACTTTGAGACATTTGCGTGGCGTACGTGGTGTCGCGTGGGATCTGCACGGAGCTTTTGCAGCAGCTTGGCGTTCTCGGGCTGGAACCGTTTGTCTTCCACGATAAGCGGGAGTGCGGATCGGCCTTCCGGCCGCGACGCTTCGCTGCGAGCGAGGCGGCATTCGGTTGCTTCCGCCATGCCGCCCGACGGATCGAGGTGAGCCCTTCCAGCCGATGGAGCGCGGCGAGTTGTCGCGGCGCGGTTCCTGGTTGGCCTCTCGAAGGATCCGGGCGTTGTACTCGGCAACGCATCGACGCCGCGGCGCCTTCTCCG
>JBIIQL010000463.1:0-3610 GCA_044342095.1 Pirellulales bacterium | reverse complement strand
TCGTGGAAACCGAGGCGAAACGGCGGTCGAGTTGCCGACGGAAGATCGGTGCGGCAGCTCCCGCGGCCTGCACCGGCAACAGCGCCGCATCCCACGGGATCCCGGCCTCGTGAAGGAGCGCGAGCGCCGTCCGCCACGGATGACGGATGCATGCCTCCCCGCCGGGGAGGAGAAACGGGGCCAGTCTGGCGCACGGCCGCAGGGCCGAGACGGCGCCCCCGCCGGCGGCATCGCCGCCGGCGCTCACAAAAAACTCCGAGCCGGCGATCGAGCCGTCGGGAGAAAATCCGGTGCCGTCGAAAGCGGCGATGAGCATGGGGCTTGCGAGAGACTCGCGGTGGGTGGCGTGGCGATCGGCGAGGAGGGCAGCGGCGTGGGCCTGGTGGTGTTGGATCTGAAGGAGGGGGACGCCGAGCTCGATGGCAAGCTTCCGGGCAAGCGCCGTGGAGAGATAGCCGGGATGGAGGTCGGCGGCGATCGCCGCGGGGCGGACGGCAAACAGGGCGAGGAGATGGCGGGCGATGCGCTCGAGCGCGAGCAGGGCCACGGGGCTCGTGACGTCGCCGACATGCTGGCTCATCCAGGCGTGGCGGCCGCGGGCGACACAGAGCGTCGCCTTGAGCTCCCCACCGATGGCGAGGAGATCGGGGCCATCGTCGGCAAGCGGAATCGGCAGCGGCGCGTAGCCCCGGGAGCGGCGGAGGGGGAGGAGATGGCCGGCGGCGAGACGGACGACCGAGTCATCGCAGGGGACATGGATCGGGCGGTCGTGGAGGAGGAAGCCGTCGACGAGCGGCTTGAGGTGGGCGATGGCAGCGTCGTTGTCGATCTCGATCGGGTCGCCGGCGACGTTGCCGGAAGTCATCACGAGCGCCGGCATCGGCCGCCCTTCGGCGGCGTCGAGAAGGAGGGCATGGAGCGGGAAGGCGGGGAGCATGACACCGACATGGCCGATCCCCGGAGCCACGCCTGCGGCAAGCGCCGCACCGCCCGCGAGCGCCCCCGCTACGCCTCGCTTGGCGAGGAGCACGATCGGCCGCTGCGGGCTCTCGAGAAGCCGGCGCTCGGCCACCGAAAGGATCGCGAAGCCGTCGCAGGCATCGGCGCTGGCGACGATCACGGCCAGCGGCTTCGAGGGGCGGTGTTTCCGTGATCGCAACCGGGCGACCGTGGCAGGATTCGTCGCATCGCAGACGAGATGGAAGCCCCCTACCCCCTTCACGGCGAGGATCGCCCCTGAGCGGAGGGCGGCGCGGGCGGCGCGAATCGCCTCGTCGCTCGTGCCACGGGCCGGCGCGGAGCGCGACGCAGCGACCTCCAGGCCAGCGTCAAACCAGACGACCGGCCCGCAGGCCGGGCAGGCGATCGGCTGGGCATGGAAG
This sequence comes from Pirellulales bacterium, assembly GCA_044342095.1. Lineage (GTDB taxonomy): Bacteria > Planctomycetota > Planctomycetia > Pirellulales > UBA1268 > QWOP01. The sequence goes on along the minus strand of JBIIQL010000463.1, from coordinate 2,228 downwards.
CGGCGGTCGGCCGGATCGGCATAGTCACCGGCGCAGTCGGCGCAGAGCGGAAAGGGGGCGAGCGTCGTCGTCGCCCGGTCGTAGGGGAGCGCGCGGATGACGGTAAAGCGGGGGCCGCAGTCGGTGCAGTTTGCAAAAGGATGACGATATCGGCGGTTCGTGGGATCGCAGATTTCCGCCAGACAGGCCGCGCACGGAGCGAGGTCGGCCGGGAGCGACGTCGCCCCACCAGCCTGCCGGTGGCTGTCGAGGATCGCGAAGCCGGCGGTGGATGTCGGGCCACCATCGGACGTGCCTTGGCGGGGGACGACGGTTTCGACGTCGATCCGCTCGATCCTGGCCTGGGGCGGGGGCGTGCCACGCAAGCCCCGCTCGAAGGCCGCGATGGCGGCCGCCTCCCCTTCGACCTCGATCGCCACCCCCGACGCGTCGTTCTCCACCCAGCCATCGAGGCCGAGGCCCGTCGCGAGCCGCCAGATCCAGGGGCGGAAGCCGACCCCCTGAACGACGCCGCAGACCCGGAATCGGCGCCCCTGCCGCGGCCCTTGCGGGGCGTCTGCCGGCAAACCGTTCGAAGAGGGAGCCATGGTCGCCGTCCTCTTTTCCCCGGTCAGGCCGTGCGGAATCTGTCAATTTCACCGCTCGGTGCCGGTGGCTTCCAGTTGTCGAAAGCGTCCGACCGATTCCAAGATGACGTGGTTCACGAGAGGAGTTCGATCAGACCACGATCCCACCCCGATTCCGACCGCGTCCCCACGATCAGGATTCCCCGCCATGCACCTTCCCGCCCGCAGCTTGGCCCGCCTGACGATCGCCGCGACGCTCGTCACCGGGCTGGTCGATCTTGGCCCCACCTTTGCCAAGGATTTCGATCCGCGTGTGATCACGTTCGGCGAGACCCGCGACCAGATCAAGAGCACGCCAGTGACCGCCCGCCCCAACCGCCCGCTCCATGTCTACGGCAACACCGTCCGGCGCCGGGCCGATCGGGCAGCCCGTCCCACGGCGACGAACACGCGCTGACGCCGACTCCGGGCCATCGATTCAGCGCTCGCCGATGCAGACGAGCTTTTCCTGACGCCGGTCGGCGCTCGTGACCGCGACGCGGAAATAGAGCCTTCCACCACAGACTGCCGGGGATGCGAACGTCTCGTCGCCGAGCCGGTTGACGGCCAACTCCTCGAACTTCTCCGGCGTCGCCCGGAAGACGTGCGTCTGGCCGGACTCGCTCGTGGCGAAGACCGTGTCGCCGAGCATCACCGGCGAAGCGCTGAAGTTTCCGCCGAGCCGCTGTTTCCACTTCTCCTCGCCGGTCGCCGCGTCGAAGCAGGCGGCAATCCCCGCGTCGAGGATCGCGTAGAGGTGGCCGTGGGAATAGAGAAGCGAGGGGACATAGACCCGCTCGCCGTTCTCCCAGGACATCGTCCCGGAGCCGTCGGCGCGGTAGGCGGCGATGTGGTTGCGGGGATAGCCGCCGGAGGAATAGACGCGCTCGCCGTCGGTGACGGTGGTCGTAACGCACTCCGTCGTCGCTCCCTCCTTCTCCCACAGCGTCTCGCCGGTCGCCGGATCGAGCGCTGCCACCTTGTCGCAGCCGGTGAGGATCAGCTGATCGCGGCCGAAAAGCTTCCAGACGATCGGTGAGGAGTAGTTGGGCGCCGGCGGGCGTTCCTTCTCCCAAAGAACCTTGCCGGTGGCCGGATCGAGCGCCGCGACGCGGCCCCGATTCTTGTGGTCGGCGACGACGAACACGCGGCCGTCATGGACCAGCGGGGAGGCGCCGTAGCCCTGGTGGATGGCGTAATCGCAGACGCGCGTCTGCCAGAGGATCTGGCCGTCAGGGTCGAGGGCGGTGCAAAAAACGGCATCGGAGTTGGGGAAGGTGATGAACAGCCGCCCGCCTTCGGCGGCCACGGTCGTCGAGGCGCCGGTCGATTTTTCATTCTTTCGCATCGCGCCTTCGGCGTGAACCTGCCGCTGCCAGACCGGCTTGCCATTGGCCCGGTCAAACGCGAGCACCGACTGGCTGCCCGTTGCCTCGTCGCACGTGGCGAGGTAGACCCGGTTGCCCACGACCGTCGGCGAGCCGTTCCCACGGCCAGGAACGTCGACCGTCCAGACGACGTGATCGGCGTCGCCCCAAGCGTGTGGGACCACCTGAGCGGCGCTTGCTTGGCCGTCGTGGGTCGGGCCGCGCCAGCAGGGCCAGTCGGCCGCCGTCGGCGGCG
>JBIIQL010000041.1:0-12458 GCA_044342095.1 Pirellulales bacterium | reverse complement strand
CCACCATCCGCCGCGCCATGAGCACGGTGTTGGCAAAGGTGCCGGGCTTCTTCGCCTCCTCGCCGTAGAGGCCGAAGGTGCTCTCGGGCTCGGAGGCGAGGTTCGTCAGATCGGGCACGCTCGACTGCATCCGGAAGGCCATCTCGTACTGCGCGATGCGGGTGCGCGTCTCGGGATCGCCGATCTGCTCGAGCGTCCGCTGGTTGAGCGCCTGGAGGCCGTCGAGCGTCTTGCGGCGCACCTCGGAGGGGACTCCAGAGGGATTGTTGATGTAGAGGATCGGGTCGCCCGCGGAACGGAAGCTCACGCCGGCATATTCGCCGGGGAGATAGCCACTCGACCAGAGCCGGGCCCCGATCGCCTGCACCTGCTCGGTGTTCGTCGGCTTGGCGACGAGGACGACGAACGTGGGGAGATCTTGATTGAGCGAGCCGAGGCCGTAGCTGGCCCATGAGCCGAGGCAGGGACGGCCGTGGAGTTGGTTGCCGGTCTGCATGTAGGTGATCGCCGGCTCATGGTTGATCGCCTCGGTGTTCATGCTGCGGATGAAGCACATCTCGTCGGCCATGCTCGCCGTGTGAGGGAGCAACTCGCTGACCCACATCCCACTCTTGCCGTGCTGGGAAAACTTGAACCTCGACGGCGCGATCGGAAACCGGGTCTGCCCCGAGGTCATCGTCGTGAGCCGCTGGCCGTTGCGGATGCTCTCGGGGAGATCCTTGTCGAACCAATCGTTCATGAGCGGCTTGTAATCGTAGAGATCCATCTGCGGCGGGCCGCCGACCATGTGGAGATAGATGACGTTCTTCGCCTTCGGGGCGAAATGGGGGCCGTGCGCGCCAGGCACGCGCGCCACGCCGTCGCTCCCCACGACCGCCGCACCGCCGCCGTCGCCCCGCGCCAGGCTCTCCCCCATCAGGGAGGCGAGCGCCGCGCCGCCGAGGAGATGGCTGCCACGCTCGAAGAACCGGCGGCGCGTCAGATTCAGGCCGAGCGCCGTGAGGTCGGAAGGGAGCGGGTTCATGGAGAAGACTCCTACGGTCGTGTGAGGGAACGAGAGCGGGGCTGCCAGGAGCTGGGCCGATGTTCGGCCGTGGCTCACTTGCAGAGGACTTCGTCGAGGTTCATCAGTTCGTTGGTGAGCATCGTCCAGGCGGCGAGTTGGGCCGTGTCGGGGAGACGGGGCTTCGAATCGCCGACCGAGATCAGCTGCTTGGCCTCTTCGGCATGGGCGCCGTAGTAGGCCTGGAGGTCGGCAAGCGATTGCTTCACGATCGGCATTTCCTGGGGCGAAAGCGGCCGGGCGACGAGGCGGCGGGCGAGGAAATCGATCCGCGACTCGTCGGTCTGGCCGCCGATCTCCCAGGCCCGGTCGGCGAGGGCCCGGGCGGCCTCGACGAACTGCGGGTCGTTGAGGGTGACGAGGGCCTGGAGCGGGGTGTTGGTGCGCTCGCGGCGGATCGTGCAGGTCTCGCGCGACGGGGCGTTGAAGATCTCCATCGACGCCGGCGGCGCCGTCCGCTTCCAAAACCAATACATGCTCTTGCGGTAGAGGTTTTCGCCCGAGTCACGCTTGTAGCTGCTCGTATTGCCACCCATCGAAACCGCCTCCCAGACGCCGTCGGGCTGGTAGGGCTTCACGCTCGGGCCACCGATCTGGCGGACGAGGAGGCCGCTGGCGGCGAGGGCATAGTCGCGCACCATCTCGGCATCCATCCGGAAGCGCGGGCCGCGCGAGAGGAGCCGGTTGGCGTTGTCCTTGACGAGCTTCTCGGGGGTCGTGGCGGCCGACTGCCGGTAGGCGGCGCTGGTCACCATGAGCTTGAAGAGCCGCTTGACGTTCCAGCCCGTTTCGCGGAACTCCACCGCCAGCCAGTCGAGCAACTCGGGATGGCTGGGGAGCTCACCCGAGACACCGAAATCGGCGCTCGAGCGGACGAGCCCCGTGCCGAACACCTCCTGCCAGAAGCGGTTGACCGTCGTCCGGCTGGTGAGGGGATGATCGGCCAGGAGGAGCCAACGGGCGAGGCCGAGCCGGTTGCGCGGCGCCCCCTCGGGGAAGCCGGGGAGGATGGCGGGGGTGTTGGGCTGAACCTCGTCCAACCGCTTGTCGTATTCGCCGCGGGCGAGCACGAAGGCCTTCGCCATCTCCGGCTTCTCGTTCATGACATGGGCCACCGTGCCGCGGCGGCGGATCTCCGCCTGCTCGGCGTCGAGGGCCGCGGCTTTGGCCGTGGCGGCCTTGAAGGGCTCGTCGGCGGTGGCAAGCCACCAGTCGTAGAGCGGGCCGGCCGCGGCGGGGCGGGCGGCGGGATCGAGGCGGACGATGTCGGCGAGCGCCTGGCCGCGGGAGAGCCCTTCGATCTCGCCGTCGGCGAGCGTCCGGCCCCACACGGAAAGTCCCGCCAAGCCGCAGGCGTGGGCCGGCGAGCCGGGCGAACGGCTGCCGAGCGTGAACGGCACCTGAGTCTTGATCGTGTTCTTCTTGAAGTTGTTCGTCTCGATGTTCAAGCCCTGGAGCTTGCCGTTGTAGAAGACCTTGATCCCCTCGGGACGGCCGGAGCCGTCGTAGGTGATCGCCACCTGCGTCCACGCATCGGCGGGGAGCTGATCCTTCGCCGAGACCTTCATCGCGTCGTCGGGCCAGGCGTGGACCATGTGCATGCCGAGGCGACGGCTCTGGATCCAGGTATCCCAGCCGCGGTAGGCCTGGGCGTCGTCCATCCGGGCGACGACGGCGTAGGCGTTGTCATTGGCCGGCGGACGAACCCAGAACGAGAGGCTGAAGCCCTGGTCCTGTTCGAAGTCGCCGAGGCCGGGCAACTCGGCCGCCTTGCCGTTGAGGAGCAGCCCCTGGGTGCCAGGGGGCCCGGCCTGCCAGGTGGTTTCGGGGGTCAGCGCGAGGTCGCTTTCGCCGCCACCGAGCTTCACCTTCGTGACACTCCCCTGCCCTTCGGAGAGCGCGAGTTCCGCGACGGGAGCATCCTGGGGGAGGAGCTTGCGGACGGTGTCGGCGCTCGCCGCGGTGATCCAGGCGTCGAACTCCGGCCGGGCCGAGCTCTTTCGCGCCTCGACGGCGGCCCGCGCCGCGGGGAGCTCCTGTTCGAGCTGCGTGAAGCGGGGAAGATCGTCCGGCTTCGGCACCGGCACGATCGGCGGCGTGTCGTGGACGTTGCCGTCCATCGCCGGCTGGGTCGTGTTGTTGAAGAACGCCGAGAGTTCGTAGAACTCCTTCTGCGAGAACGGATCGAACTTGTGGTTGTGGCAGACGGCGCAGCCGGTCGTCAGCCCCATCCACACCGCGGAGGTCGTCTCGGTCCGGTCGCGGCAGTAGATGACGCGGTATTCCTCGTCGATCGCCCCCCCTTCGCTCGTCGTGATGTTGCAGCGGTTGAAGCCGCTGGCGATTTGGTTGTCGAGTTGCGTCTCACGGGGCAGCGACGGCGTCTCGGCGTTCACGAGGTCCCCGGCGAGTTGGAGAATCGTGAACTCGTCGAACGGCATGTTGCGGTTGAACGCATTGGCGACCCACTGCCGGTAGGCCCACAGCTCACGGAAGTTGTCGATGTGGATGCCGTTGGTGTCGCCGTAGCGGGCGTAGTCGAGCCAGTAGCGCCCACGGTGCTCGCCCCAATCGAGGCTCGAGAGCAACCGATCGACGAGTTGCTCGTAGGCATCAGGGGAGCGGTCGGCGACGAACGCCTCGACGAGGGCCGGCTCCGGCGGCAGCCCGGTGAGATCGAGGGCGACGCGGCGGGCAAGCGTCCGCCGGTCGGCTTCGGGTGCGGGAGCGAGCCCTTCGGCTTCGAGGCGCTTGAGGACGAAGCGGTCGATCGGATTGCGGACCCAGGCCTCTTGGTTGACCGCCGGCGGCTCCGGCCGCTTCGGGGCGATGAACGACCAGTGGGGCTCGTACTCGGCCCCTTCCTTCACCCAGCGCGTGAGGATGGCCTTTTGCTCTTCATTGAGCGGCTTCTTCGAGGCCGGCGGGGGCATCACCTCCTCGGGATCGTCGGAATAGACCCGGTCGAGGAAGGAGGACGAATCGGGGTCTCCCGGGACGAGGGCTCCGAACTCGATCGCCGCGTCACGCTGGTCGAGCCGCAGGCCTGCCTTGCGCGAGGCGCTGTCGGCCCCGTGGCAGGAGAAGCAGTGCTCGACCAGAAGCGGCCGGACGTCCTTGTTGTAGGAGAGGGGCCCAGCGGCCGCCGCGGCAGGCTCATCGCCGCAGGCAGGCGCGGTAAACGCGAGCAGGCCCAGGCAGGCGAACGTCGTGCGACCCAAACGGATAAACGGGGTCATGGGGTCTCCCTTGCAGACAAACTCGGACGGCGCCGGAACACGGACGCTCTCGCCCGCCCGAAAACCACCCCGAATTATAGCACCGCAGGAAGCCCCGGCGAACGACGCGGCCGCGAGGCGCAAGCCTTTGCCCATGAACGGCTTGACGTTTGGTCGGCAGAATTGGCGGCAGCGGGAGGATGTCGATTTCTCGCAGCCTTTCCCGGGAGCGCGAGGGGGCTTACTTCGCTGCTGGGAGGGGGGGGCGTTTGCTGGTGGCCGCGGGCTCGCCGTCGGCCTTGCCGCCGAGGAGCTTCTCGACCGCCGTGCGGATTACCTCATCCCCCTTCGCCCCCTGCCAGTTTAGTTCCCCCTGCCACCAGACCCGCAGATAGCCCTGCTGATCGATGACATACACCGTCGGCCACATCGTGTTGCCCCACGCCTTCCAGGTGGCCGAGTCGCCGTCGAAGACGACCGGATACTCGATGCCCTCGTCTTTGGCTGCCGCGATCACTTTGCCCGGGTCTTTCTCGGCCTCGGTCTCCGGGGTCTGAACCCCGATCACGACGACCCCCTTGTCGGCGAAGGTGCGGTGCCAGTCGGCATAGATCGGGAGATTCCGGCGGCAGTTGACACATTCGAAGGCGTAGAAATGGAGGATCACCACCTTGCCGCGGAGGTCGGCAATCGCGAGGGGCTTGGCATTGATCCACGTGTCGGAGGGGGCGATCTCCGGCGCCATCGGATAGATGCGGTCGAGCGTCACCGTGTCGAACGGGGCGCCGGCAAGCTCCCGCCAGCGCTTTTGCTGCTCCTCCGAGAGAAGGTCGCCGGGGAGCTTCAGCTCCCGCTCGCGGGCCGCCTGGAGGGCCGCTTTCTCGAGGTCTCCCTGGCCGCCCCCGGTCTGGAACACCCTCCCCAGCGCGGCGGCTGCCGATTCAGTGGCGCGGGCTGCGGCGAGGAGTTTCTCCGATTGGGCAGGCTCGAGGCCGACCACGTCGGCGACATCTTCCCGAAGGAGCACCCGCCCTCCTTGGGCCCGGCGTTCGAGGTCGGCCAGCCGCAGGAGCTTCTCGCGCGGCAGTGATTCCGTCAGCCAGGTCTTCACGGCCTTCTCCACCTTGGCGATCGCCGCACGCTGTTCGGCCTGAGGGAGATTGCGGGCCCGCCACCAGTCGCCGTCGACCGTCGCAAAGAGCTGCTCGAGCTGACCGAGCTTGGCCCCCTCGATGCCGATCTCCGTCTGCACCTGCGCCGCATGAAGGAGCGGCAGGAGCACCTGCGGCACGTAGGCGGCCGGATCGGCCGGCAGGGGCGCGGCGGCGGGCTTGTTGGCTGCCGCCGGGGCTTGTTGCGCAGCCGACCGGGCTGGAGCGATGCTGCCGGCGACGAGCCCGGCCGCGACGACGCACCCGAGGCGGAAGGCGGAGGAAAGACAGCGCATGCGCGGGCGACTCCCGGGTGACGGCGGGCGGGCTTCAGAAGGGCCACAGGAGCGGCGCGAGGATCACCGTGAGAATCATCACGAGGATGTTCAGCGGGCCGCCGAAGCGGAGATAGTCGGTGAATTTGTAGCCGCCTGGGCCGTAGATCATCAAGTTGGTCTGGTAGCCCATCGGCGTGGCGAAGCCACAACTGGCGGCCACCGTCACCGCCATCACGAACGGCATCGGATTCACTCCCAGATCTTCGGCTGTCTTCCAGGCGATCGGAAAGGTGAGGACGGCCGCGGCGTTGTTGCTCATCAGTTCCGTGAACACCATCGTCACGAGGTACACCGCCGCCAGCAGCGCGTAGGGATGGCGGCCTGCCACGTCGATCGTCGCCCCGGCGACCATTTCGGCCAGTCCCGTCTTCTCCATCGCCCGGGCCAGCCCGAAGCTGGCGGCGATCAGGAGAAGCGACTCCCACTCGATCGCGTCGCGGGCCTCGTCGGAGGTGAGGCAGCGCGTGGCGACGACGACCGCCGCTGCGACGAGCGCCGCCGCCACCATCGGCACCAGTTCGAGCGTCGCCGCCGCGACCATCGTCACGAGCACGACCAGCGCCAGCGCCGCCCGATCGTGGCGCGGAGGGCGGGAATCGCTCACCTCGCTGACGAGGTAGAAATCGCGGTTGCTGCGCTGGCGGGAGACGAAGCCTGGCGCCGCTTCGAGGAGGAGCGTGTCGCCGGGCTGGAGAACGATGTCGCCGGTCTTCACACGCAGCCGTTCGCCGTTGCGCCCCACGGCGATGACGACGGCGTCGTAGCTGGAGCGGAAGCGGGCGTCGCGGATCGACCGGCCCACGAGCGGGCAACTGTTGGAGACGACCGCCTCGATGAGCGTCCGCTCCGACCGCGGGCCATCGAGCGTGAAGAGCTGATCGGTCGCCGGCCGCAGGCCCCGGAGCTTCTGCAATTCCACGACTGACTCGACGATCCCCACGAACACCAGCCGGTCGCCATCTTCCAGGCGCTCGGTGGGGGCCACCGGCGCGAGGAAGTGGCCGCCGCGGTCGATCTCCATGAGAAACAGTCCTTCGAGGCCGCGCAGTCCCGCCTCCTCGATCGTCCGCCCGGTAAGCGGGCTTCCCTCTTCCACCACCATCTCGAGGGTGTATTCGCGCGGGTCGTCGCCGACGCTCATCGCCGGTCGCCGGTCTCTCAGCAGCGTGCGGCTGGCGAAGACGAGATAGACCATCCCCGCCAGCAGGAGCGGGACGCCGAGGGGGGCGATCTGGAACATCCCCAGCGGCGCACCGGTCTTCCCCTTCACCAGTCCGCTGACGACGACATTCGTGCTCGTGCCGATGAGCGTGCACAGCCCCCCGAGGACGACCGCGGCGTTCATCGGCATGAGGAGCTTCGAGACCGGGAAACGGTGCTTCTTGGCCCAATCGCGGATCGCGGGCACCATCAGGGCGACGACCGGCGTGTTGTTCATGAACGCCGACACGACGGCCGGGCCGATCATCGTCCGCAGTTGGGCCGAGGCGAGCGTCGCCGGGCGCCCGAGCACCCGATCGACGACCGTGGCCAATGCTCCCGTCCGCTCTACCGCGGCGGCCACGACGAACAGCGCCGCCACCGTGATCATCCCCTCGTTGGCCATCCCCTTGAGAGCCTCCTCGGGCGTGAGGATTCCCGCGGCGAGAAGCACGACCACGCCGCCGATCATCGCCATGTCGGGCCCGCGCTGGCCGATGAGGAGGGCGACGAGCGTCGCGCAGACGACCAGCGCCGTGAGGAGGGCGGGCCAGTCACCGGCAGGGGCGGCGGCCGCGAACAGCGCGATCGGAGCAAGCATCGACGGCCCTGGCAGAGGTCTGGTGGGGCGAAGCAGGAGACGTGGCGAGGTGAATTGACCGCAGCCGGGGCGATGTTGCAAGGCGAGTTGGAGCGGCTCCCTTGTCGGTAGGCGATCGAATCGGCCGAAAGATTGACGCGGTCCGGAGAGCCGACTACGTTGGAATCCGCAGGGGCAAACTGCAAGGCAAGGAACAGGCCATGACTCGTGCCACGAACACCCGTGGAACGTCGGCCGTCTCGTTTCGCTCCGATCGCGGTCGGATTGACCGACTTCGCTCTTGTTCCAGCCGGCGTCGGGGCTCCAGCCTCCGCGTGGAGCCGCTCGAGGAACGGCGCGTCCTCGCCGCCTTCTTCGAGGGCGAGATCTTGGTGCAGTATGCCCCCAAGGTCGGCGCTGTAGACCGCGCTGCCGTTCATGCCGCGGTCGGCGGCGCGGCGCTCGAGGCGATTCAGACCGCCGCCATGCGTGCCCAGGGGAACGGAGTCCTCGAACGCGTGTCCCTCGGCCGGGGGCTCACCGTCGAGCGGGCGATCGCGGCGGTGGCCAACCGGCCCGGCGTGGTGTTCGCCGAGCCGAATTTTCGCCTCTCCGCGGCCGCTGTTTCCAACGATCCCTCCTACACCACCGGCAGCCGCCTGTGGGGGATGTACGGCGACGACCAGCCGACCGCTTCCGGTCCCTCGGGCACGACCAACCAGTTTGGCAGCCAGGCTGAGAAGGCGTGGGATGCCGGGTTCACCGGATCGCGGTCCGTCGCCGTCGGCATCATCGACACCGGCATCGACATCGGTCACCGGGATCTCCAGGCGAACATCTGGGTAAACCCGTTCGACGCCGCCGGGGACGGCATCGACAATGACGGCAACGGCTACGTCGATGACACCAACGGCTGGGATTTCTACAACAACGATCGGACGGTGTACGACGGTGCGGGAGACGAGCATGGCACGCACGTCGCCGGCACGATCGGCGGCAGCGGCGGCAATGCCGTCGGGGTAGCGGGCATCAACTGGGCTGTGACGATGATTCCGGCCAAGTTCCTCGGCGCCAACGGCGGCAGCACCGCCGGAGCGATCAAGGCGGTCGACTATCTCACCGACCTGAAGACGCGCCACGGTGTCGGGATCGTCGCCTCGAACAATTCCTGGGGCGGTGGCGGGTATTCGTCGGCGCTTCATGCGTCGATCATCCGCGCGGCCAATGCCGGCATCCTGTTCGTGGCCGCCGCGGGCAACGGCGGCACCGATCAGGTGGGCGACAACAACGACGCGACCCCGTCCTATCCCTCGGGCTACACGACCCTCCAGGGTACGACGAGCCAGAAGGCGGCCGCGTACGAATCGGTGATCTCGGTGGCGGCGCTGACGGCCTCCGGCGCGCGTGCGTCGTATTCGAACTATGGGGCAGCGACGGTCGACATCGCCGCCCCCGGATCGGGGATCGTCTCGACGCTCCCCGGCAACGCCTACGGATCCTACAGCGGCACGTCGATGGCCACGCCGCACGTCACGGGGACGGTCGCGCTCTACGCCTCGGCGTTCCCGCAGGCATCGGCGTCGGCGGTCCGCTCGGCGATCCTCACGACGGCCCGTCCGACGAGCTCCATGACGGGGATGGTCGTCACCGGCGGACGGCTCGACACGGCAGCGGCGCTGAGCGTGGTTCCGCCGGTCGATGTCACGATCGGCGGTGGCAGCATCGTGGAGGGGAATACCGGCACGAGCGGGTTCGCGTTCACGGTCCGCTTGGCGGCGTCTGCGGCTTCGACCGTGACCTTGAATTACGCCACGGCCAACGGCACCGCGACAGCCGGCAGCGACTACGTCGGCCAATCGGGCGTCCTCTCCTTCGCCCCCGGCGAGACCACCAAGGTGATCACCGTCGACATTCTCGGCGACGCGGTGGTCGAAGCGAACGAGATGTTCACGGTGGGGCTGTCGGGGCCCTCGGCGAACGCCCGGGTCGTCGTCGGCTCGGCGACGGGGACGGTCACCAACGACGATGCCGCCGTCGTTCCGGCGTTGGCGATCGCCGGCGTCTCGGCGGCCGAGGGACAGGGAACGTTCCTGTTCACGGTGACGCTCTCCGAGGCGAACGCGTCGACGGTCAGCGTCCGATTCGCCACCGCCAACGGCACGGCGAGATCGGGTCGCAACGGGGACTACCTGGCGACGAGTGGAACCCTCTCGTTCGCTCCCGGCGAGACCACGAAGACGGTGGCCGTGAAGATCAACAACGACGCGGTTGTCGAGGCCAACGAGACCTTCACCGTGCAGTTGTCGAGCGCCGTGAATGCGACCATCGCGACGGCGAAGGCGACCGGCACGATCCTTGACGACGACACCGCCGCCGCGTTCGCGTCGTTGGCCGCCGCGGAAGGGGGCGGCACGACGCTCGCCGGTGCGAAGAAGCGAGTCGGGGTGCTGGTGGCCCGGTGATCGCCGGCGACATCGACCGGGCGACGCGGGTGTTTCAGGCGAGGATCTCGCGGATCACCCGGCCGTGAACGTCGGTGAGGCGGCGATCGACCCCCGAATGGCGGGCCGTGAGTCGCTCGTGATCGATGCCGAGGAGCCAGAGGATCGTGGCGTGGAGGTCGTAGCCGGTGGTGACGTCGCGCTCGGCCTTCCACGACCACTCGTCACTGTCGCCGAAAGCGGTGCCGGGCCTGATTCCGGCGCCGGCGAGCCACGAGACGAACGTGCCGCCGTTGTGGTCGCGCCCCACGCTCCCTTGGCTGAAGGGCATCCGCCCGAACTCGGTCGTCCAGACGACGAGCGTGTCGTCGAGGAGGCCCAGGCGACCGAGATCGGCCAGGAGCGCGGCCGCCGGCTGATCCATCCCCTTGGCCGCCGCGCCGAGTTCCCGCGGGATGTCGCCGTGGTTGTCCCAGTTGAGTGACCCGCCTCCAGGCCCGCTCCACACCTGCACGAACCGGGAGCCGCGCTCGAGGAGCCGGCGGGCGAGGAGGCAGCGGCGGCCGAAGTCGGCCGTCTCCGGCTGATCGAGGCCGTAGAGCTGATGGGTTTCGGCCGTCTCGCTCGCGAGATCGAGCAGCTCCGGCGCCGAGAGCTGGAGCCGGGCGGCCAGTTCGTAGCTCGCCATCCGGGCGGCGAGCCGATCGTCGCCGGGGCGAGCCTCGCCATGGAGGGCGTTGAGGCGCTTGAGCACCTCGAGCCCCTCGGCCCGGCTTTCGGAGGTGATGTCGGTGCGGTCGGGAGGGGGACGGAGATGCGAGATCGGCTGCGGAGCCGAGGCCTGGATCACCGTCCCTTGGTGATTGGCAGGGAGAAAGCCGGCCGTGAAGGCGCTGCGGCCGTTGTAGGGGAGCCCGCGGGCGTCGGGGAGCGTGACATACGCGGGGATGTTGTCGGCGAGGCTCCCGAGGGCGTGCGAGATCCAGGCGCCGGCGCACGGAAACCCGGGCAGCAGAAACCCGCTTGTCTGCAGGTAGCTTGCCGGGCCATGGACATTCGACGACGACTCCATCGCCATCAGGAACGCCATTCGATCGACCTCGCGGGCCAGGCAAGGAAGCGCCGAGCTGACCCATCTCCCACTCTCCCCGTGCCGGGCCCAGGCGAACGGGCTCTTCATGACGGCGCCGGGCGTGCTGATGCTCGCCTCGACGCGCTTCCCAGCCCCCGGATCGAACGGCTGGCCATGGAGGGCTTCGAGCCGCGGCTTGTAATCAAACAGATCGCACTGGCTCGCTCCGCCGGTCATGAACAACTCGACGACGCGCTTCGCCCGCGGCTTGCCGCCATGGAGAAACGGCGCCGCGGCCCCGGCCTCGTCCGCTGCGAGCATCGCGCAGGCGATCCCCCCGAGGCCGCTCGAGAGCGTTTTCAAGACCTCGCGCCGGGGATGTCGGGGAGTGGAAGGCATGCGTGGGAAGGAGACGCTCGTGGCATCCGCGAACGACGGCATCAGTCGAGGTAGAGGAACTCGTTGGTCTTGAGGAGGATGTGGGCGGTGGCGGCGAGGCCGTGCCGCTCGGCGTGGGCCGCCAAGAGCGCCCGCTCCTCGGCCGAGGGGGAGCGGAGGAGGATGTGGCGGACGAGCGCGTCGATGCGTGCCGCGGCATCTCCCCGTGCCTCGACTCCGTCTTCGATGCGAGCGGCGATTCGGCCGGCCTGATGGAGCACGAAGGGATCGTTTTGGAGAGCGAGAGCCTGGACCGCGGTCGTCGATTCGTTGCGCACCGGCACGAGCTGCCCGCCGTCGGGGACGTCGAGGGCATCCATGAAGGGATCGGGGACGGTACGGAAGACGAAGCGGTAGATCGCACGGCGGCGGTGGGCGGGAGCATCGGCCGGGAAGTGTTCGTAGTCGAGGAACGCCGGTGCCCCGCCATCGGGCATGAACGTCGCCTTCCCCTTGTCGAGGAAATGAACGACGGCCGGTCCTCCCATGGCGAGATCGAGGCCATCGCCGAGGGTTACGAGCGTGTCGCGAACCTGCTCGCCGGAGAGCCGGCGCCGGTGGGCGCGCCACAGGAGCCGGTTGTCGGCGTCGCGGCCGGCCGCAGCGGCGTCGAAGGCGACGGCCTGCTGCCAGGTGGCGCTCGAGAGGATGAACCGATGGAGGGCCTTGAGCGAGCCGTGCCCATCGTCGCGAAACCAGCAGGCGAGCCAGTCGAGGAACTCCGGGTGGCTTGGTTCGCTCCCCATGAATCCGAAGTCGTTTGGCGACTCGACGAGCCCGCGGCCGAAGTGCCACTGCCACACCCGGTTGACGATGCTCCGCCAGGTCAAAACGTTGCGGTCGTCGATGAGAAATCTGGCGAGTGCCGCGCGTCTGGCCCCTTCGTCGTCACTGCGGATGAACAGATCGGCGGGGAGATCGGGGAGGCAGGCAAGCGCCGCCGGCCCCACCTCTTCC
>JBIIQL010000462.1:0-3618 GCA_044342095.1 Pirellulales bacterium | reverse complement strand
CGAGCGCCGCCGGATTTGGCTGGCTCTCAGCGCAGGCGCTCCTCGCCGGTGAGGCGGCGGCGTCGCAGCCCCCCGCCGACGCCGCTTATCGGGTGCCGGCGCGGGCCAAGCGGGTGATCTTCATGTTCATGAAGGGGGGGCCGTCGCAGGTCGACACCTTCGACTACAAGCCGAAGCTCCAAGCCGACGACGGCAAGGAACTGCCGTTCGAGAAGCCGCGCGTCCAGTTCGCCCCGACCGGCAATCTGCTCGGGTCGCCGTGGAAGTTCCGTCAGTACGGCCGGAGCGGGATCCATATCAGCGAACTCTTTCCCCATGTCGCCCGGCATGTCGATGACATCTGCTTCCTCAACTCCTGCCACGGCACGAACTCCGCCCACGGCGGCGCCGTCCTCAAGCTCCACACCGGTAGCGACACCTTCGTGCGACCGGGGATGGGCGCCTGGGTCAACTACGGCCTCGGGACCGACAACGACAACCTTCCCGGCTTTCTGACGATCTGCCCGACGCTCGCCCACGGGGGACTCAACAACTGGAACTCCGCCTTCCTCCCGGCTGAGTACCAGGGGGTGCCGCTCGGAGTGGCGAGCCGCCCGGCGACCGAGGCCCGGGTGAAGTACATGGGGAATCCGCGTTTCTCCACGGCCGTGCAGCGGCGGCAACTCGATCTCCTTTCGTCGCTCGATGGGGCGGCGGGGCTCCCGGCTGACGGGCAACTCGACGCCAGGCTCAAGTCGTTCGAACTCGCCTTCCGGATGCAGGCGGAGATGCCGGGGCTCCAGGATCTCGCCGGAGAGACGCCGGAGACGCTCTCGCTCTACGGGATCGACGAGGCGCGGACGGAAAACTTTGGCCGGCAGTGCCTGATGGCGAGGCGCTTCGCCGAGGCCGGGGTGCGGTTCGTCCAGGTGACGCACAGCGACGCGAAAGTGCAGTGGGATCAGCACGGCGATCTCCTCGCCGGCCACACGGAGAAGGCGTCGGAGGTCGACAAGCCGATTGCCGGCTTGCTCTCGGATCTCAAGCGCCGCGGGCTCCTCGACGACACGCTCGTTGTCTGGGGGGGAGAGTTCGGCCGCACGCCGGTGGCGCAGGGGAAGGACGGCCGCGATCACAATCCCGACGGCTACACGATGTGGATGGCCGGCGGCGGCGTGAAGGGGGGGCAGCGCTACGGCGCCACCGACGACTACGGCTACTATGCCGTCGAGAACCGGATGCATATCCACGACGTCCACGCCACGATGCTCTGGCTCCTCGGGATCGATCACCTCAAGCTCACGTACCGGCACGCCGGCCGTGACTTCCGCCTCACCGACGTCGCCGGCGAGGTCCACCACGGCGTGGTGGCGTAGATGGAAAAACTCCGACGGCTCCTGATCGGCATGCTCTTGGCTCTGGTGTGGTGCCGTGAACCGCTCGGCGCATCGGCCGCCGAGAGCCCGAGCTTCGTCAACGACGTCGAGCCGGTGCTGACGCGGCACGGCTGCAATTCCGGCGGCTGCCATGGCAAGCTCGCCGGCCAAAACGGCTTCCGGCTCTCGCTGCGGGGCTATGCCCCGGAGGCCGATCATGCGGCGCTCGCCACCGAGGAGTATGGCCGGCGGATCGGCGGGCTCGATCCGGCCGAGAGCCTGCTCCTCCTCAAGGCCACGGGTGGACTGCCGCATGGGGGGGGAAGGCTGTTTGCCCGCGACAGTGCGGCGGCGCGGACGCTGTGCGCTTGGATCGCCGGCGGGGCGCCGGGGCCGGTCGCCGACGAGCGGCGTGTCGTGGCCGTCAGCGTGACCCCGAAGGAGATCGTCCTCGCCCCCGGCGCGATGCGCCCCTTGGCGGTCATGGCGACGTGGAGCGACGGCACCGAGAAGGAGGTGACGGACCTTGCCCGTTTCCACTCCAACGACGCCGCCTACGCCTCAGTCTCCCTCGACGGCATCGTGCGCGGCGAGCAGCCTGGCGAGGTGGCGGTCGTCGTCTCCTATGCCGGGCTCGTCGACACGGTCGTGATCTCGAGCCCGTTTCCGCAGGATGTGGCGGCGGAACGGTTTGCCCCCCGACGCAACCTCGTCGACGACCATGTGATGGAGAAGTTGCAGGCGCTCCACATCCCCCCGGCGGATGACTGCGACGACGCCACCTTCCAGCGGCGCGTGATGCTCGACCTCTGCGGCACGCTCCCCGATCCGGAGGACGTGCGGGCGTTTCTCGCCGACACTTCCGCCGACAAGCGGGCGCTCTTGGTGGAAAGGCTGTTTGAGCGACCGGAGTTCACCGACTTCTGGACGCTGCAACTCTCCGATCTCCTCCAGAACCGCAAAGAGCGGGATCACGATGTTCGTGGGGTGAAGGGGGTGCGGTCGTTCCACGCTTGGCTGCGCGGTCAGGTGGCGGCGAACCGACCCTGGAACGATCTGGTGCGCGACGTCCTCACGGCGCGCGATGCGATGCCTGCGGTGGGGTGGTGGATCGTCACGGTGGGGGAGAAGCAGGCAGTCGAATCGGAGGCGGCCGACTCCGCGGCCCAGGCGTTCCTCGGCGTGCGGATCGGCTGTGCCCGCTGCCACAACCATCCGCTCGAGAAATACACCCAGGACGACTACTACCACTTCACGGCCTTCTTCTCGCGTGTGGCCCTCGATCGCCGGCCGCCGGCCGAAGGAGCGACGCTCCTCCTCGTTGGCTCGCGGCAGCAGCGTGATCTCGAGCGGCAGAAGGCTCACTTGGAGGAGGAGCTCGAGAAGCTCGTGACGCCGAAGGGTGACGGTGGAGCGCCTCCGGATCCGGCGCAGGTCGAGGCCAAGCGGACGCAGATCGAGCAACTCGCCGGAGAGATCGAGAAGGTCAGGAGCGCGGCGGTGGTGGCCACGCAGCCGCGGACGGGGCGGCAGCTTGCGCCGCAAGGGCTCGATCGGGGCCCCGTGGAGATCGCCCCCGGCGCCGACCCGCGTGAGCGCCTCGCCGACTGGATCATCTCCCCCGGTAATCCGACCTTCGCCGCGGCGATCGTCAACCGGCTCTGGAAGCATTTCTTCGCCGTCGGGCTCGTCGAGCCGGTCGACGATCTCCGGGCGACAAACCCTCCGAGCAACGCGCCGCTCCTTGCGGCCCTGGCCGGGGAGTTTGTCCGCTCCGGTCACGATCTCCGTCATGTCATGAGGCTGTTGGTCAACTCGCGCACCTACCAGCTCGCCTCCGACACCACCCCGGCCAACGCCAGCGACCGCCGATTCCATTCGCACTACTACCCCCGCCGGCTCCCCGCCGAGGTGCTCGCCGACGCGATCGCCAAGGCGACGGCAGCCCCTGATGCGTTCGCCGGGGCGCCCGAGGGAACGCGGGCGATCCAGCTTCCGGGTCCGCAGGCCGACTCCTACTTCCTGAGCACGTTCGGCCGATCAGACCGGGTGACGGCCTGTGCCTGCGAGCGCTCGGGCGACGTCACCCTCCCGCAGCTCCTCCATCTCCAGAACAGCGACACGATCCTGGGAAAAATCCGTCGCGACGACGGCACCCTGGCGCGCCTTCTCAGGGCGACCGCGGACGGCCCCGCCGATCCGCTCGTCGAGGCCCTGTTCCTCGCCACGGTGAGCCGGCCGCCGGGCCCCGAGGAGCGGGCGG
>JBIIQL010000040.1:0-12462 GCA_044342095.1 Pirellulales bacterium | reverse complement strand
ATCGCGGGCGCCGGTTCTCGCGGGATGCGCACGCCGCCGTCGGGCATGTCGTCGCGGATGGGTGGTCCCGGCGGGATGATGCCGCCGGGCGGTGGACCTGCGGGCATGATGGGCGGCGGCATGGGTGGCATGATGGGGGGCGGTGAAGGTGGCATGGGAATGGGAATGGGAATGGGAATGGAGATGAAGCTCCCCGAATACCGGATGTTCCGCTTCGTCGACACGACCGTGGAGCCGGGCAAGACCTACCGCTATCGAGTGCAGATCTCGGTGCGGAATCCCAACTACGGTTTACCCGCGCAGTATCTTGCCCAGGCCGATCTTGCCGACAAGCCGATCCTCGCCGCGAAGAAGTCGGAGCCGAGCCCGCTTGCCCATGTGCCCGACAAGACGGGACTCCTCGTCCGCTCGCTCCGCAAGGGAGAGACGCGGAAGTCGAAGACCGGCTACGAGGTTCTCGTCCTCGCGGAAAACCCGGAGACGGGCAATTACGCTCTCAAGAGCCTGATGACGGAACTGGGGGCCTTTGCCAACTTCGACAAGAAGCAGGCGAAGGGACCCGATGCGAAGAACGCCGAGAGCGTGACGACCAACAGCCTCCTCGTCGATGCCCGCGGCCGGGCGGAAGATGGCGACTCGAAGAAGGGAACCACCTCCGGTCCCTCGGAGCCGCTGGAACTCCTCTTCCTCCGTGAGGACGGCACGTTCTCCGTCGCTTCGGCCGCCGACTCGCAGCGCGAGTACGAACGCTATGCCCAGACGTTGCCGACGGCCGACGACGGCAAGAAGGGGAAGGACAAAGATGGCGAGGGGGGCGGTTCCTCGCTCTTCCCCGGTGGTGGCGGTCTGTTCGGCCCTCCTGGGGGCGGCGCCGGAACTCCTCCGGGTGGACCTCCGGGGGGCTCGCGGGGATCGATGCCGCCGGGGGGCGGGGTGCGTGGAAGCACGCCTCCGAGTGGGCGGCCCGGTGGGGTGCAGACGCCGGGCGGTTGATTGCCGAGGGTGGTGGTGTCGATCGGTCGGGGTCTTGAGTCTGTCCGTGAGAAGAGCCTTCGGAGGAGAGTTGCCATGTTCCGCCCCTCGAGCTTGTTTGCCGGTGCCGGTGCCATGCCGCGTCTGATGAGCCGCCGGCGCTCGGCCGGCGGACGTGGTCGCCGTTGGGCTGCCATGTTCCTCGCGACCGGACTGGTCGTCGCGACGGGGGGCCTTGTCCCGGCCCAGGAAGAAGGGGATGAGACGGCCCAGGACGGCGAGGAAGGCACGAAGCCGGCCGGCGACGCGACCCGCAACGCCGCTTGGACGAAGATCGAGCAGGATGCGGAGAAGAGCTACAAGGAGCCGCTTCGGACGGCTGGCGGCTTCAGCCCGGCCGCCCAGGACTTCGTCGTCAAGAAGGCGATGCCGCAGCTGGCCAACGACGCCAACCGCCCGATCCTCGACAGGGTACGGCGGAAGTTGCGCGACATCCTCATCGTCGGGATCACCGACGACCGGGCGTTCGACGACGCCTCGGAGGCAGTCGCCGACGCCGCCGTGACGATCGCGAAGAACCCCGAGGCTTCTCTCGCGGCCCGTGTCAACGCGATGCTCCTCATCGGTGAACTGCGTGCCAAGGACAACAAGGATGGCACCGTCTGGCCGGCTGCTGTCGGCCAACTCGCGGCCGTGGCGGGCGACGCCACGCTCGATCCGAGCGTGCGGGTGGCCGCGATGGCGGGGCTCGTTCGCCATGCCGACGTCGCCAAACGTGCCGGTGGCGACCGTGTCACCGAGTTCTCGAAGGGGGCCCGGCCGGCGATCCTGGCGATCGTCGCGGAGAAGCCCTCCGTCGAGCAGCCAGTCGTCTCCGATTGGCTCGCCTCGCGGGCCCTCTCGATCCTCACCACCGTCGTGAAGTCGTCGCCGAAAGAGTTGGCCGCGACGCTCGTCGGCGTGATGAACGACAAGAGTCGTTCGCTCGACGTGCGTGTCCGGGCCGCCGCGGCACTCGGCGCGACGGTGACCCCGAAGTCGGAGATCCAGGCGGTCGAGGCGACCAACGGCGTCACGGAATTGGCCGTGGCGGTCCTCGAGGTCGACGAGGGGATCCTTCGCGATCGCCGCTACGAGCAACTCACGTCGGGCGGTGGCACCGGCGGCGGGGCGGGGGGGATGATGCCTGGCCGCCCGGGGATGCCCGGCATGCCTCCCGGCGGAATGTCCGGCATGGGGGGCGGCGGCGTGGCCGTGCCGCAACTCGTGCCCGATCAGTCGCTCCGCCGCACGGCGTGGCGGCTGTTCACTCTCGCCGATGCGCTCCTCACCGAGGATGGCAAGGCCGGGGTGGCCGCTCTCCTCTCCGGGGATGACAAGGCCGCCAGTCAGGCCTACGCCGAACTGTTTCGGAAATACGGCCTCGAGCTCGACGAGCAGCGAACCGACGACGTGATCCTCGAGGCCCTCGCCGCCCTCCGCCCGGGGGACGAAGAAGAGGCGGCGACGCCGGCCGGAGAGACCGAAGGCACGCCGGCAAAGCCGGTCGACGACAACGATCCCTTCGGTGGCAAGTGACCGCTCGTCAGCCTGATGACCGCGGTGCCGGCGGACCGTCGGTGCTCGCTCTCGAC
This sequence comes from Pirellulales bacterium, assembly GCA_044342095.1. Lineage (GTDB taxonomy): Bacteria > Planctomycetota > Planctomycetia > Pirellulales > UBA1268 > QWOP01. The sequence goes on along the minus strand of JBIIQL010000040.1, from coordinate 9,856 downwards.
CGTCACTTCACCTCGAAGTTGTGCGTGTTGGCCCCACGCTTCACCTCGGCAGTCAGCGGCGTGGTGGCGGCCGATGCGTAGGCGGCTTCGATCGGGATCGGCTTGGTGCCGCTGACGAAGCCGGCGCCATTCCCGCCGCCCATCGCCGGCATGCCGGCCGGGGGCCCCTGCATCTTCTTCATCACGTCGGCGCCCGGCCCCTTCGGCTCGTTCTTCGTGGCGACCCCCTTGGCGAGGCCGGTGTCGACGGTCACCTTGCACGCCCCGACAGGAGCATCAGGCACGCTGTAACTGCCGTCAGCGCCGATCACCCCTCCGGAGGGCTTCGACTTCGAGTCGGCCGCCGTGGGGTGGAAGCGGATCGAACCTCCGGTCACCGGCTGTCCGTCGATCGTCACCTTGCCGGTCACGGTTCCCGAGGGCGGTGCGCCCCCTCCGGAGCATCCCCCGAGGCAAGCCAGGAGGGTGGTGGCGACGATCGCGCGACGGGGGAAGAGCACCAGAGGCACAGGAATATCCTCGGAGAAAACGGAAGGGCGCGGGAGAAAGAGAGGGAATTGGCCGCCGGACCGTCCGGCCCGCCAGAACCGGCGGACCGGACGGTGAGCGTGCTCGTCAGACTCACCAGTCGCCGGTGCTGGCCTGACCATCGTCCTTCTGGAGGAGATACATCCATGCGGTCTGATCGATGTTGGCGTCGATCGATCGCGTGCTCGCATCGCCCATCGTCACCTGACAGGTCGTGCCGAAGGCGGTGGCCCGGTAGGGAACGCAGGTCTGATCGGTCGGATTCATCTGCGGCGGTAGCCAGGCGTTGCTCGACGCGTTGAAGGGCCCGTAGTTGGTGAAGTTTTGGCCGGTGGCGCCGATGAGTGGCATCCAATCGGGGTTCCACTGGCCGTGGCCCCAGAGTTTGCCGTTGGCCCCGTTGTTGCCCCCCTGGCATCCGGCCCGCGCCTCGGCGAGAAGGATCGTCTTGGTCGTCCCGTCCGGGATCTGCGCAAGCTGGGTTTGGCCCATCAAGGGCCACCAGTAGCCCCAGGGGTGTTTGGGGTTTCCGAAGACCTGGAAGTTCATCGCGTAGCCGGTCGATCCCCAGCCATGGGTCGTCTCGGCAGAGGTTGCATCGAGCGGGTTGACGAACGACGGCACCTTCTGCTGGAAGGGGCTGTTGCTCCAGTTGCGGGCCTTTCCGTCGCCGCCATAGACGTCATAGGCGTGAAACTGCGCCGATTCGCCGTTGGCGTCGAAGTTCACCTTCCCCTTCGTGTAGATCCCCTGCTGCTCGATGAACGGCAGGACGAAAAAGAGACCGGTGCCGGTCATTTTCGGTGCGTAGGGCCCCTTGTACATGTGGCCGGGATCGGACGGGTTGAGCCAGTGCTCGATGTAGGCCGGCGGAAGATAGCCCTTGTTGGCGTCGCAAAGGTTGTGCATCCCCAAGCCGAGTTGCTTGAGGTTGTTGAGGCTCTGGCTCCGCCGGGCGGCCTGACGGGCAGCCTGGACGGCGGGCAGGAGGAGGCCGACGAGGGTGCCGATGATGGCGATGACGACGAGCAGTTCAACGAGCGTGAACGCTCGCTGACCGTCGTGGGAACGGGGTTGCATGGTTCGACTCCTGGGAATGACGTTGGATGAACGAACGGATGATGACGAACGATCGACGAAGGAACAGGAAATCGGCCGAGGGCTTCGAGCGGCGGAATCGCGATCAGGATGGCTCGTGTCAGCGAACGGGAGCAAGTCCTCGTCCGACGTGCAGCCGGACTGACTCGGATTCCCCCGTGGAAAACGCGGGGCCTATCGCTCCCCACGCTCTTTCCCCTTGGGAAGACATCCTAGCACTCCGCGGTTGACCGGCGACAGTCGTGCCTGCAGTTCAGGCTTCCCTGGACTCTTCCCAGGGACATCCAGCGCCAAAGCCGAACATGCCCGTGAATCGAGGAATGCCCCGGTTGAATCCACCGGCCCCCCGTCGCAGCCTCAGGCCGGCAGGTACGCTCAGCGCTTGATGAGATCGCGGACGGTCATCCCCGACGGGATCATCGGCAGGACATGTTCCTGGTAGGGAACCTGCACGTCGAGGATCGCCGGGCCGGGGGCGTCGATGAGTCGCATGAGAGCCGCCTCGAGGTCTTGCTTCTCCGACACCGTCTCGGCCTGCCAGCCGAAGCCCCGGGCGATCGCCACGAAGTCGGGGTAGCGACTCTGCGGGGAGATGCCGTCTCCCTTTCCCTGCGCTTCAGGGTTTCCGACGGGACCGAGATACGTATGGGCCCGGTTCCCCTTGAAGAACCGATCCTCCCACTGCACGACCATGCCGAGGTGCTGATTGTTGAGGAGGAGCACCTTGACCGGGATGTTTTCGCAGGTGCAGGTGGCCAGTTCCTGGATGTTCATGAGGATGCTGCCGTCGCCGTCAATGTCGACCACGAGCGCATCGGGGTGGGCCACCTTGGCTCCCATCGCCGCCGGGAGGCCGAAGCCCATCGTGCCGAGGCCGCTCGACGAGACCCACGTCCGCGGACGGCGGAATTGATAGAACTGCGCCGCCCACATCTGATGCTGGCCCACGCCGACGGTGATGATCGTGTCGCGCTTGGCGGTGAGTCGCGAGAGTTCCGCGATCGCCTCTTGAGCGAGGATGCCGGGGTAGGTGGTGTCGTAGGAGAACGGATCCTCCTGCTTCCACTCGGCGATCCGGTCGTGCCACGGGCCGAGGTCGGCGGTCGGGGCCTCGACGATCTTGTTGAGCTGCCCGAGGGCTTCCTTGACGTCGGCCACGATCGGAATGTGGACGACCTTGTTCTTGTTGAGCTCCGACGGATCGATGTCGATGTGGACGATGAAGCCGTGCTCGGCGAAGGCCGACACCTTCCCGGTGACCCGATCGTCGAAGCGGACGCCGAGGGCGAGGAGGAGATCGGCCTCATCGACGGCGTAATTCGCGTAGACGCTGCCGTGCATGCCGAGCATGTCGAGCGAGAGCTTGTCGTCGGCCGGGTAGGCCCCGAGCCCCATGAGGGTCATCGTCACCGGGATCCCGGTGCGACGGGCGAGTTCGCGGAGCTCCTCGGAGGCGTCGGCGGCGATCACGCCGCCACCGGCGTAGATCACAGGACGCTTGGCCCGCTTGATCGCCGCGGCCACCTGCGCGATTTGCTCGGGGTGGGCGCGGCGGACCTCCGGGCGGTAGCCGGGCAGGTTCATCGCTTCGGCGTAATCGGGGACGAGTTGGGCGACCTGGATGTTCTTGGGGAGATCGACGAGCACCGGGCCGGGGCGGCCGGTGGTGGCGATGTGAAACGCCTCCCGCATCACGCGGGCGATGTCGGCCGGATCGGTGACCAGGTAGTGGTGTTTCGTGATCCCCCGGCAGACCTCCACCATCGGCGTTTCCTGGAACGCGTCGGTGCCGATGACGCTCGTGCCGACCTGGCCGGTGAGGACGAGCATCGGAATACTGTCGAGTTTCGCGTCGGCGATCGCCGTGACGAGGTTGAGGGCACCGGGGCCGCTGGTGCCCATGCAGACGCCGATCCGGCCGGTCGTACGGGCGTAGCCCTGCGCCGCGAACGCTCCCCCCTGCTCGTGGCGGGGGAGAATCGTCCGGATCCGGTCGGCGTAGCGGGTGAGCGACTGATGGAGGGGCATGCTCGCCCCGCCCGGGTAGGCGAAGATCACCTCGACACCGTGGGCGATGAGCGACTCGACCACCACGTCGGCACCGGAGATCACGGTGTCGGTCGTGCGGGGACGGGAGGCGGTGGCCATGGCGGAGGTCCTTCGAGAGGTGCTGTCGATCGGAGTAGGTGGACGACGGAAAACAAGCCCTTCAAAAATACACGAAAAGTGCCCTCCGGCGTCAGGGGCTGTCGCGGTTTTTCGCCCCGGTCCGGCCGAGCCGATTTTCGGCCCCACACAGCCGGCGGCTCACCGGGGAAAAGGACGGTTTTTCCAGATGCCGCCGGCGGAGGGGGATCGGTCCGCGACCATGGTGTAGAGTGGAAGGATGAATCCAGCCGACACCACCGCTCGCCCCTCCACGGTCGCCTCCTCCCCCACCGGCTCGGCCAGCCCGCAGACGTCGAATCTGCGGATCCGCAGTCTCGACGCGCTGGTGCCTCCCGCCCGGCTCATGGCCCTGCTCCCGCTCGACGCCGCGGCCACCGCCACGATCCTCGACGGCCGCCGCGAGGTGGAGCGGGTGTTGTCGGGGGAGGATCCGAGGCTCCTCGCGGTCGTTGGCCCCTGCTCGATTCACGATCTCGATGCCGCGCGCGAGTATGCCGGGCGGTTGCGGACCCTCGCCGAGCGGGTCTCCGATCGGATCCTCGTGGTGATGCGCGTCTATTTCGAGAAGCCCCGCACCACCGTCGGATGGAAGGGGCTGATCAACGATCCCCACATCGACGACAGCTTCGACGTCGGCACTGGCCTGCGGATCGCCCGTGGCCTCCTCATCGAGATCGCCCGGATGGGGCTGCCGACGGCGACGGAGTTCCTCGAGCCGATCACGCCGCAGTACATCGCCGACACGATCGTCCTCGGGGCGATCGGCGCCCGGACCACCGAGTCGCCCACCCACCGCCAGATGGCCAGCGGCCTGTCGATGCCGGTCGGCTTCAAGAACTCCACCGACGGCTCGCTCCAGGCGGCCGTCGATGCCATGCAGTCGGCCCGCGCCCCGCACAGCTTCCTCGGCATCGACAACGACGGCGGCACGTGTGTCGTCTCCACCACCGGCAATCCGTGGGGGGTGCTCATGCTCCGCGGCGGGAGGAGTGGCTCGAACTACGCCCCCGAGGTGCTCCACGAGGCGCGCACCCGCCTCGAGGCGGCCGGCCTTCCGCCCCGCGTGATCGTCGATTGCAGCCATGCGAATTCGGGGAAGGACCACCGTCGCCAGTCGATCGTGTGGCGCGACGTCCTCGCCCAACGCGTCGCCGGTGACCGCTCGATCGTCGGCATGATGCTCGAGAGCAATCTCCAGCCCGGCAGCCAGCCCGCCCAGGCCGACCGCTCGAAGCTTACCTACGGCGTCTCGATCACCGACGGCTGCATCGGCTGGGACGAGACGGAAGAACTCCTCCGAGAAGCCCACGACAAAATGGTCGGCGAGTCCCACGACCAACCGGCCTGACGGCCCCGCGATCCGTTTGGCCTGAACTTACGCCAGAACGGACGGCCGGATCGGCGCTGCTTCGACCTGTTGCCGGAGACGACGCGGTGACCGACGACCTCCCTACCGACACAGCCGAGCCCGCCCAGGCCGACAACTGGCTCTCGAAGGCACAGGTGCTCCTCGTCGATGACAGCCGAATGATGCGGGCCGTCCTCAAGAAGGCGCTCGGGGAACTCGGCTTCCGGAATGTCATCGAGGCGGTCGACGGTGGCGATGCCGTGGCGAAGATGCAGGCCTCCCCCTTCGATCTGGTGCTCCTCGACATGGAGATGCCGGTGATGACGGGGCTCGAGGTGTTGGCGACGATGAACGTCACGCCGACCCTCAAGGGGCTGCCGGTGATCGTCATTTCCGGCGCCGACCAGATCGACATGGCGGTGCAGTGCATCGAGGCCGGAGCCGAGGACTACCTTCCCAAGCCACCGAATCTCACGCTCCTCCGGGCCCGGGTGACGACGTCGCTGGAGAAGAAGCGGCTTCGCGATCTGGAGCGGCTGCGGCTTCTGCAGCTCCAGGCTGAGAAGGAGCTCGTCGAACGGGAACGGGAGAAGTCGGAACGTCTCCTCCTCAACATCCTCCCGTCGGCGATCGCCGGCCGCCTCAAGGGGGGGGAGAAGTCGATCGCCAACGGCCACGAGATCGTCTCGGTGATGTTCGCCGACCTGTGCGGCTTTACGGCGCTGTCGCGCAAGACCACACCGGCCGATCTCGTCTCGATGCTCAACGGGATCTTCACCGCTTTCGACCAGATCGTCGAGGAGCATGGCGTCGAGAAGATCAAGACGATCGGCGACTGCTACATGCTCGTCGGCGGGCTTCCGCTCCACCGCGACGACCATGCTTCCGTCGTGGCTGACTGCGGTCTCGCCATGGTCGACGCCCTCGCCGCTCTCAATTCCGCCAACGGCACCGAACTGCAGATGCGGATCGGGATCCACACCGGGCCGGTCGTGGCGGGCGTCATCGGCAAGATCAAGTTCACCTACGACCTGTGGGGCGACACCGTCAACGTCGCCAGCCGGATGGAGTCGTCAGGGCAACCCGGCCGGATCCACCTCTCCGAGCAGACGGCGGAGCAACTGCAGGGGCGATTCGTCCTCGAAGACCGGGGGTTCGTCGAGTGCAAGGGACTCGGCGCCGTGAAGACGTTCTTCCTCAACGGCCGCGCCCCTGGGGCCTGACGCCGCGGCTTCCGGGCGCCCGCCCAGGATTCGGCCTCAGGCCGACGGCAGCGGCTTGCGGGCCACCGCGTCGACGATCGCGCCTGCGATCTGCGGGAGCGGGAGGACGAGATCGACGACGCCAAGCTCGATCGCCGCCCGCGGCATCCCGTAGACGACGCAGGTCTTCTCGTGCTCGGCGATCGTCCGCCCACCCGCCTTGCGGATCGCCTCCATCCCCATCGCACCGTCGCTTCCCATCCCCGTCAGGAGCGCCGCGACGACATGCGGCCCCCCCGATTCGGCGACGGAGCGGAAGAGGACATCGACGCTCGGCCGGCAGTGGTGCACGGGGGGGGTCTGCATGAGCCGCGTCCGGTAGCGCTCTCCCTGCCAGGTGAGGGCGAGGTGGAAGTCGCCCGGGGCCACGACGCAGGTGCCGCGCTCGAGGATCATGCCATCCTCGGCCTCCATGACCGGGATTGGGCAGAGGGTGTCGAGTCGGCCGGCGACTGCCTTGGAAAAGTAGGGGGAGATGTGTTGGACGACCGCGATCGGCGGCAGTCCGGCGGGAAGATTGGGGAGCACGCTTCGCAGCGCCTCCACACCCCCGGTCGAGGCCCCGATGACGATCAGTTGGCGGTTGTCGACCCGCCCCGTGTACGGCCCCGGCTTGGACCCCGAGACCGGGGTCTCCGCTGCGGGCACCGGCCGGATGGAGGCCGGCGTCGCGGTGGGGGCACCGGGCGCGGGCCGCTCGCTTCGGCCGATCTGACGACGGAATCGCACCGAGGCCGCAGCCGCCTTGACGTGGTGGGCGAGTTGGCCGGCAAGCGCCCCGACCGACATCGTGCCGTTCGGCTTGGCGAGGACATCGACCGCGCCCGCCTCGAGGGCGTCGAGCGCCGCCTGTGAGCCGGCCTGAGCGAGCGAGCTGACCACCACCACCGGCATCGGATGATGCTGCATGAGGATGCGGAGGAACGTCAGCCCGTCCATCCGCGGCATCTCGAGATCGAGCGTGAGCACATCGGGGTCGAGGCGCATGATCTTTTCGCGAGCCACGTAGGGATCGCAGGCCGATCCCACCACCTCGATCCCCGGGTCGAGGTTGAGGCAATCGGTGATCGTCTTCCGCACGAGCGCCGAATCATCGACGACGAGCACGCGGAGTTTTCGCTGGGGCGACGGGACGCTCATGGGAGACCTGGCTGAAAGCGGGGCCCGGAAGCGCCCCGGTGACGTGTCACTCGGGACGCATGTAGACGCTCGGGGCGATCGCGCGGAGGCCATGACGGAGGCCGATGAGGCTCTCCGAGTGGCCGACGAAGAGGAGACCTCCCGGGGCGAGTTGATCGGTCAATCGCTCGATGAGCGTGTTCCGCGAGGGAACGTCGAAGTAGATCATCACGTTGCGGCAGAAGATGACGTCGAGGCCGCGCGGGACGGGATAGACGTCCTGGAAGAGATTGACGTATCGGACCGTCACCTGGCGGCGAAGCTCGTTCTTGATCCGGTAGAAACCATCGCGCTCGCCGATGCCGCGGAGGAAATAGCGTTCGAGCCATTCCGGCTGCGGCACGTCGACCTTGTCGGCGTCGTAGATCCCCTGCTGACAGCGTTCGAGCATCCGCTGGGAGATGTCGGAGGCCTCGATCTGCCAGTGCACCGCAGGCCGGAGCCGGCAGAACTCCGCCAGCACGATCGCCAGGGAATAGACCTCCTCTCCCGACGAGCAGGCCGCGCACCAGAAGCGGAGCGGCCGCATCTCGGCGATCGACTTCTCGGCCAGCCGGGGAAGGATCTGCCGGGAGAGCAGCTCGAAGTGCGACGGCTCGCGGAAGAAGTGGGTGTGGTTGGTGGAGATCAGGTCGATGAGGGCATCGACTTCGTCGGCGCCCTGCGGACTCTTGAGGAGCAGGCAGTAGTCGTCGTAGGTGGAAAGCCCGAGCGCGAGGAGCCGCTGCCGCAGCCGGCCGGCCACGAGTGACTGCCGGTCGGGCCCGAGGCGGATCCGGCTGCGCTCGTAGACGAGGTTGGCCAGGAAGTCGTAGGCCTGGGCCGTGAGTGGGGCTTCGGAGGGGAGGACCATGACGGCAGGGGGCGGAGATCCGGGGGATCCGCCGAGCGGGTGACTCCATTCATGGCCCCCGTCGCGCGGGAGGCCCAAGACCGATACCGGCACGACCGGGAGGCGACGAACCATCATAGACCTCCCGGTCGATCAAGGGCGCGTTTCCACGCCCGGGACTTCAATCAAGACCGGGCTCAGAACTTCGTGAAGTTGCGATCTTCCTGATCCCCCGTCGTCCCCGCGTCGCCGGGCATCGGGATCTGCAGCCGTCCACCCCGAGTTCCCTCGGTGAGGCCGCGGAGCGGAGCGCCGGAGCGGATCGCCTGCCGGGCGATCTTCGTCGGGATCGCATTGCCCCGCCGCGCGGTCGTCCGCGACTGCGGCGCCATGCCGGTGCCCTCGGAACCAGTGACGAGCGAGCGGAGGTATCCGACCAGGTCCTGGAGGGTGCGGGCCTGCCCGTTGAGCTCTTCCGCGGCCGAGGCGCTCTGCTGGGCATTGGTGGCATTGCCCTGCGTCACCTTGTCGAGCTGCGCCATCGCCGTGCCGACCTGCTGGATCCCCTGCGACTGCTCCCGGGCGGCCGTCGAGATCTCCGCCACGAGGGCGTCGGCGGCGGCCACCTTTTGCACGATCTCGTCGAGCGACTCCCCCACCTTGCCGCAGCTGAGCGACCCGCGCTGGCTGTTGGCGATCGCCGCGTCGATCTTCTCGGCGGTCTCTTTGGCAGCCGCGGCGGAGCGCTGGGCAAGCGAACGGACCTCGTCGGCGACGACCGCGAAGCCGGCCCCGGCCTCGCCGGCCCGCGCCGCCTCGACGGCCGCGTTGAGCGCGAGGATGTTCGTCTGAAAGGCGATCTCGTCGATGTTTTTCACGATCTTCGCCACCTCGGCGCTCGACGCCTCGATGGCATGCATGGCGGTGTTCATCTCCACCATCGTCTCGGCCCCCGACTGGGCCGCGACGCGGGCCTGGTTGGCGAAGGCTTTCGCCTTGACGGCGTTGTCGGCGGTGCTGCGGATCATCACCGACATCTCCTCGAGGGCGGCGCTCGTCTCGGCGACGCTCGAGCCCTGCTCGTTGCAGCCTTCGGCGAGGAGGTGGCTGGCCGCCGACACCTGACCGGAAGCCGAGGCGGTTTGCGTGGCGCCATCTTCGAGGGCATCCGAGATCATGCCGAGCGAGCGGCTCACCGCCCGGATGATGCTCCAGCCGACGGCGAGGCCGGCAAGCGCCGCCAAGGCGAGGGCGGAGCCGATCACCCAGTAGCTCGAGGTGACGATCGCGTCGGCGGCTTTGGCAGCCCCAGCCGACAAGTCGGCGTTGTAGTCGATTGAATCCTTGAACTTCTCGACACATTCCTCGAGGGACGGATCGACCTCTTTGACGAGCCAATCTTCGGCCTCCTCGGCCTTCTTCGCCTTGACGAGATCGAGG
>JBIIQL010000461.1:0-3625 GCA_044342095.1 Pirellulales bacterium | reverse complement strand
AGATGTCTACGAACGGCTCATGATCGCCGTCGATGCCGCGCAGAAACGGGGCGAGGTGCTCGGGCACATTCTCCTCGACGGGCCTCCGGGGCTCGGAAAGACGACCTTTGCCACCTGCATCCCGCGCGAGTTGGGCACGACGCTCCAGATCGCCAGCGGGGCGGCGTTGGCGGCCCCCAAGGACCTCCTCCCCTACCTCAGCAACGCCGCCGAGGGATCGGTGCTGTTCATCGACGAGATCCATCGTCTGCCGATCGCCGTCGAGGAGTTTCTCTATCCGGCGATGGAAGACTTCCGCATCGACATCACCCTCGGGGATGGCGTGGCGGCACGGACGATCAACATGCCGCTGCGCCCCTTCACGCTCGTCGGCGCGACGACCCGCCCCGGGCTCCTCTCGGCACCGCTTCGCGACCGCTTCCAGATGCGCGAGCACCTCGATTTCTATCCCCCGGAGGACCTGGCGGAGATCGTCCGGCGTTCGGCCGCGAAGCTCTCGATGCCAATGGACGACGCGACGGCCGACGAGATCGCGCAGCGCAGCCGGGGGACGCCTCGTCTGGCGAACAACCGACTCCGCTGGATCCGCGATTTTTCGACGAGCCGGGCGGAGGGAACGCTCGATCTCGCCATCGCCCGCACCGCCCTCAACATGCAGGGGATCGACGGGCTCGGTCTCGACAGCTTCGATCGCCGCTACCTCGAGACGATCCAGCGGGTGTTCGGCGGCGGGCCGGTGGGGATCGAGGCGATCGCCCACACGATGAGCAGCGCCCCCGACACCCTCGAAGACGACGTCGAGCCCTTCCTGCTCCGCTGTGAACTCGTCGTCCGCACCCCGCGGGGGCGAAAGCTCACCCCCCGTGGGGAGGAGCATCTCGGTGGATCCCCAGGGGGATTCGGCCAAACGCGGTTGTTTTGAGCCTCTCCGAAGGTCGCGGGCTGAAGAACGGCGTGCCGCCGGCCGAATGAGGCATAGGGACGGCCCACAAACGGGCGATAACGGGGAGAGAAGTGGGAGATTGACCCGCAACCCCCTGTCCGGCTACATTTTCGGGCTCGACTCGACCCGGTCCCCAAGGTGATTTCATGGCCGTTCCAAAGCGCCGCCAATCGAACCAGAAGACCCGCTCCCGGCGGGCGCACGATTTCCTCACTCCCCGTCAGTTGACCTTCTGTTCGAACTGCGGAAAGGCCGTGCCGACGCACCACATCTGTGGAACGTGCGGACACTATATGGGCCGTCCGGTTCTCAAGACCGAGGAATGAGCGTTGGCCCGCCCCGTTGATGGTGGCGATGCCGTGACGCCCGGTGGGCCGGCGGTCGCCGTCCTTTTTCCCGGCCAGGGTGCTCAGACCGTGGGGATGCTCGGGGACTGGATCGACGGTCACCTGTCGGCCGCCCGGCTTTTTGACCGCGCCGCTGATCTCCTCGGATACGACCTCGCGGCCGTCTGCCGTGCGGGGCCCGCCCAGTCCCTCGACACGACGGCCGTCAGCCAGCCGGCGATCCTCGTCACGAGCTTGGCCCTCCTCGAGGTGCTCCGCGCCCGCGAGGCCGACAAGCCGGGCGGATGTACGGTGGACAACGCGGTGGTCACCGCCGGGCTTTCGCTCGGCGAGTACACGGCGCTGGTTTTCGCCGGAGCGATCGACTTCGACGATGCCGTCCGCCTCGTCGACGTCCGTGGCCGCGCCATGCAGGCCTGCGCCGAAGCCCGGCCCGGCTCGATGATCGCCGTCCTCGGGCTCGACCGCGAGCAGATCGCGCGGCTGTGCGATGAGGTCCGCGGAGAGGATGTCCTCGAGGTGGCAAACGTTCTCTGCCCCGGCAACGTCGTCGCCTCGGGGAGTTCGACGGCCTGCGAGCGGCTCCGCGAAGCGGCGACATTCGCCGGGGCGATGAAGTGCGTGACGCTCGGCGTCGCCGGCGCCTTCCACACCACGCTCATGCAGCCCGCGGTCGCCAAGCTCGCTGCGGCTCTCGAGCAAACGCCGATCCGCCCGCCGCGGATTCCCGTCGTCAGCAACGTCGACGCCAAGCCCCATACCGATCCGGAGGAGATCCGCCGCCTGCTCGCCCGGCAAGTCGTCGGCGTTGTCGAGTGGCAGGGCTCGATGGAGCGCCTCCTTGCGGCTGCTGAGAGCGGCGGATTCGGGGTTCGTTCCCTCTGGGAGGTCGGTCCCGGGCGCGTGCTCCGCGGTCTGGCCAAGCGGATCGACCGGAGCGTTCCCTGCTCCGGTGTCATCGACTGATCGGCGGGGCGTGCGTGCCCGCCGTCCACCACACCACACCATCCGACGAGGAGTGAACGCCATGAGCAGGACCACGGACGCCAAGGACGGTGCCACGGCACGGTTGAAGGTCGATCTGTCGGGGCAGGTGGCGATCGTCACCGGCGCCTCCCAGGGCATCGGCCGAGCGATCGCCGAAACGCTCGCCGCCAACGGGGCCACCGTCGCGCTCGTGGCCCGCAACGCCGCCAAGATCGCCGATGTGGCGGCCGCCATCCGTGCGGCCGGTGGCCGAGCGGAGGAGTTCTCCGCCGACGTCTCGAAGGCCGAGAGCGTTGCCGCCGTCGTTGATTCGGTCGTGGCCAAGCTCGGCCGGGTCGACATCCTCGTCAACAACGCCGGTGTCACCCGCGACACCCTCCTCCCCCGGATGAGCGACGAGGAGTGGGACGAGGTCATCGCCACGAATCTCCGCGGGCCGTTCCTGTTCATGCGGGCCGTGAGCCGGCCGATGATGCAGCAACGCTACGGGCGGATCATCAACGTGGCGAGCGTCGTCGGTCAGATCGGCAACCCCGGACAGTCCAACTACTCGGCCTCGAAGGCCGGGCTCATCGGCATGACGCGCACCGTCGCCAAGGAACTCGCCGGCCGGAAGGTGACCGTCAACGCGGTGGCGCCGGGCTTCGTTGCCAGCGAGATGACCGCGGCTCTGGGGCCGCTGGTGCTCGAAGAGGCGAAGAAGCGGGTGCCCGCCAAGCGGATCGGCGAGCCCTGGGAGATCGCCGAGGCGGTGCTGTTCCTCGCGGCGCCGTCGTCGGCCTACGTCACGGCTCAGGTTCTCACGGTCGATGGCGGCATGATTGGCTGAAAGATCCCCCTCCGATCGAGCCGCAAGGTGCCCTTCCAGGCGACTTTGGGAAGCGGGTGTCCCTCGGCTGGTAGGCTGGGGGGACAGGTGCGTTCGTTCGGTCTGGACAGTCTGGGGGCGGAGCAGGTATATCTTCGCCGACCGTGCCGATCCCCGTCGATAATTGCGGTGGGGCTGACCGGTGCAGGTTCAGCGACTCCGCAAACACTCCCGAAAGGTTGTGGAGGAGCGGTACCTGCGACACAATTTCAGTGCTGGGGCGTCATCGCCCGACACTTCCTGGGATCGCACGCGTCGCCCCGGGACACTGCTGCGTCACAAACTCGCGTTTTCGTCCGTTCTGCCCTGTTCCGTTGGGCCGTCACCCCCTGGGGTGCCGAGCCGGGAGGATTCATAAGGTGGCTTCCGTCCTAGATCGCGTGATCGAGATCGTCTCGTCGCAGTTGGGTGTCAGCAAGGAGAACATCACCGCCGAGACGTCGTTCATCAGCGACCTCGGTGCCGACTCGCTCGACACCG
>JBIIQL010000460.1:0-3642 GCA_044342095.1 Pirellulales bacterium | reverse complement strand
GCCCCCACCGGGAAGCGGCATCGGCAGGAAGGCGTAGTCGAACGCCCGGCGGATCCGTTCCTCGACGAGCGTCTCGCAGTAGACCGGGATCGGCCCGCCGCTGGCGAAACAGAGCGGACGGACGTCGTCGAGACCGTAGAGATGATCGACATGCTCGTGCGTGTAGAGCACCGCATCGACCCGACCGATCCGCTCCCGCAGCAGCTGCGAACGGAGATCGGGGGTCGTGTCGATGAGGAGCGTGCCGCCCGGGAGACCGAGGAGGACGCTCGTCCGCATCCGCCGGTCGCGCGGATCGTCGCTCGTGCAGACCGGACAGGCGCACCCCACCACGGGCACACCGACGCTCGTGCCAGTGCCGAGAAAGATCATTTCGCCGGCGGGATCGCGAAACGGGGATGCGGCCATGACTGAATAAACTCTGGGGTGACCGAGGGCATCGTAGCAGCCCGTTCAGGGCGCCGTGAGCCGGGCCTCGAGCCAGGGAGCGATCGAAGCGAACCAGGCCTCGGCATGGCGGCGCTGGCCCGCGCCACTGAAGTGCACTCCACGGCCGCCGGAGTCGCGGAGGGGCCCTTTGAGAGCGTCGGTGTCGGGGCCGGGAAGGGCGAGGCCGTCGCGGCAGACGGCTGCCTGGGCCGCCCGGATGTCAGGCGACGATTCATCGCCAGGGACATGGTAGGTGGCCCGGGCGACGAACCAGGGAACGTCTCGGCCGAGGTCGGCCCTTGTCGCACGGATGACACGTTCGAGCATCGCTTCATAGAGCGGCCCAGGGAGCGTCCGCGACGAATCCTGTTGGTTGGCATCGCTCTCCCCCTGATGCCAGAGCACACCCCGGAAGCCGGTCGGCTCGAGTTGCTTCATCCGGCCGACGAGCATGGCGAAGGCCGCACCGTCACTCTCGAAGCCTCCGCCGGCCACCGGGCGGACCCGACCGGTGAGCGTCGGGGGGGCGGGAAACCGGCTCCCCTCGGGGAGCCATTCGCGGACACTCGTCGCCCCGATCCCGCAGGCCACCAGGCCGATCGGAACCTTGAACTCGGCCTCGAGCCGATCAGCGAGCGCCGGCAGGAAGCTCCCCCCGTCGCCGCTGGCCCCCGGCTGGGGGTCGGCCGCCACACGCCACACGCCCGCGGGATCGAGCGTCACGACCCGATCGGTCGCCGGGGCAAGCCGCTCCTCGCCATGGTTGGCAGAGTTGGATTGGCCGGCGACGATGAACACCTCACCGACCCCGACCTGCTCCACCGTCGCCATCCCCGCCACCGCCCCGTCGATGACCGACCTGACTTCGATCCGATGCCAGCCCCCCGCCGGCGCGGCGAGGAGGCCGGTGAACGTCTCCCCTTCCCGCGTTAACGGCTGCCACGGAGCATCCCCACCGAGCGCGACGCGAGCCTCGATGGCGCCCGCCTCAGGGAGGCCCGCCCGCACCGCGACAGGAATGACCCCACCGGCGCGGTCGTGACGCTGCACGACGGCCCGCTCGACTGGCCGGACAATCTGCAGATCCGCATCCCCAGGCTTCGGAGGAGCGCCGACTGCCCCATGGGCGACGACGACAGCAAAAAGGAGTGCCGCCCATGAGTGCCCCCAGCATCGATGGCCCGTCCCCACCGGCCCCGAAGCCGATGGAAAGCAACCGTCGATTCCGTTCCATCGTCGTGCCATAAAAGACTCCTCGACCCCGTTTCGCCTTGACCGATGACGCGGGATACCGCGACAATCCAAAAGTGGCGGCAACGGAATCCGCCCAGCTTACCCGGTCCACCCGCTGCTCCCGGGCCCCCACGGCCCGGCGGAGTGCCGTCGTTCCCGTTCGGGCCGGTCGCCGGCCGCAGGGCTTGGACGGCCTCCGATCCTGCCTGCACCCGCTCCGGCCGATCCTCTTTCCGCCCCGCCGAACGAAACGACGCACGATGGAACAACTCGAACAGATCTGGGACGCGGTCACGAACACCGCTGCCGCCGCCGGACACCGCGTGGAGCGGCTCCTCACCGGCATGTTCGGCTCGTCCAACGCGCGCTATCTGCGACGGCTCGAGCCGAAGATCGAGGCGATCAATTCGCTCGAGCCGCGTTACCAGGCGATGACCGATGCCGAGCTCCGCGGACAGACCGCCGAGTTCCGCCGCCGTCTGGCCGCCGGTGAGACCCTCGACGACATCCTCCCCGAGGCCTTCGGCGTCTGCCGCGAGGCGGGGCGCCGCTGGCTCGGGATGCGCCACTACGACGTTCAGCTCATCGGCGGCATGGTGCTCCACTCCGGCGCCATCGCCGAGATGATGACCGGCGAGGGAAAGACGCTCGTTGCGACGCTCCCGGCCTACCTCAACGCCATCGAGGGAAAGGGCGTCCACGTCGTCACCGTCAACGACTACCTCGCCCGCCGCGACATGGAGTGGATGGGGCCGCTCTACATGGGCCTGGGGCTCTCCGTCGGCGCGATCCAGTCGGGGATGGATTCCGGCGAGCGGCAAAAGTCGTACGCGGCCGACATCACCTACGGCACGAACAACGAGTTCGGCTTCGACTACCTCCGCGACAACATGCGGATGGCCTCGCGCGGCGACGACCGCTTCCCTGCCCATCAGCAGCAGAGCCAGGGCGTGCTCAACTTCGCGATCGTCGACGAGGTCGACAACATCCTCATCGACGAGGCCCGCACGCCGCTGATCATCTCCGGTCCGGCCCACGATGACGTCGCCAAGTACACCCGCGCCGACCAGATCGCCCGGCAACTCCGCCCCGAGGAGCACTTCGAGGTCAAGGAGAAGGAGCACACCGTCAGCTTGACGGAGGCTGGCGTCCGCCGTGCCGAGCAGCTCGCCGGCGTGGAGAGCTTCTATACCGCGGGCAACATGGAGTGGCCCCACCTCATCGACAACTCCCTCAAGGCCCATCACCTCTACAAGCGCGACGTGAACTACGTCGTCCAGCAGGGTGAAGTGGTGATCGTCGACGAGTTCACCGGGCGGCTGATGCCGGGCCGGCAGTGGTCCGACGGGCTCCATCAGGCGGTCGAGGCGAAGGAGGGGGTGCGGGTCAAGGAAGAGTCGCAGACCCTCGCCACCGTCACCCTCCAGAACTTCTTCAAGCTCTACAAGAAGCTCGGCGGCATGACCGGCACGGCCATGACCGAGGCGAGCGAGTTTTGGAAGATCTACAAGCTCGACGTCATCGCCATCCCGCCCAACCGCGGCATGAAACGGATCAATCACCCCGACGTCATCTACCGCACCGAGAAGGAGAAGTGGACGGCCGTCGCCGACGAGGTCGAGCGAGTCCACCGCTGGGATTCAGTCGCACTCTCCGACGGCAGCTGGCGGATCGGCCGGATCCTCGGCCAGAGCGAGACCGCGATCGAGTTTGAGGACAAGGAGAGCCGGGCGAAAGAATCGATCCCGCGCAAGACCGTCCGCGAGCTCCAAGCTCGCGGCTGCCCCGTCCTCGTCGGCACCGTCTCCATCGAGAAGAGTGAGCTTCTCTCCTCGCTCCTCGACTCCCGCGGTATCGATCATCAGGTGCTCAATGCCAAGCACCACAAGCGCGAGGCCGAGATCATCGCCCAGGCCGGGCGGCGCAACGCCGTGACGATCGCCACGAACATGGCCGGCCGCGGCACCGACATCATCCTCG
>JBIIQL010000459.1:0-3643 GCA_044342095.1 Pirellulales bacterium | reverse complement strand
GGGTCCGCCGCGGCGTGAGCAGCCCCGTGTTCGGCATGCTCACCGTGCTCGACGGCGCGCACCGGGTGCTGGGCGATCCAGGAGATGAACGCGAAGAGCGAAAGCACGAACGATCCGACAATCGCGGCTGTGGCGACACCCGCCGCCCCCTTGCCATGGTTCCCGAGTCGGGGGCCGGCAAACAGGATGACGGCAAAGGACGCCAAGGGCAGCAGCCAGGCGAGCCCGAGAAGCGTCGGCAGGAGGGATTCGAGGTCCATGGGAGTTCGGGAGCGGAGCTCACCCCTTCAGGTCGTCGGCCCGGTCGACATCGACGGTGGCGTGATTGTTGTAGAAATTGAGCGTGATCGCGAGCGCCACCGCGGCCTCGGCCGCAGCCAGGAGGATCACGAAGAGCGCGACCACCTGGCCGTCGAGGCCGAGCGTTGGCGCCCCCTCAGCACGGAGGTAGGAGGACGAAAACGCGACGAAGTTGATGTTGGCGCCATTGAGCACCAACTCGATCCCCATGAGGATCCCCA
Source organism: Pirellulales bacterium (assembly GCA_044342095.1). Lineage (GTDB taxonomy): Bacteria > Planctomycetota > Planctomycetia > Pirellulales > UBA1268 > QWOP01. The sequence goes on along the minus strand of JBIIQL010000459.1, from coordinate 3,122 downwards.
GGGCGTTCCGCTTCAGGGTCATGCAGGCGATGCCGGCAGTGAATAACACCGCGCCGACGATCAGGTAATGGATGACCCCGACCGGCTCGGTGAAAGGGTTCGCCGCAAAAAGCGGGATCGTCGCCAGAGAAGGGGGCATCGGGAGCCCCGACGGCAGCATGAAAGAGGCTACGGCAAAGTCCATCATCGTCCACCTCCCACGAGTGCCGACTTGGCCCCTCCGGCCGACCTTCCCGGTGCCGGACCGGCGGGCGTCGACACCGTGTTCGTCTCCACCGGCATCGCCGAAGCCACCGCATCGATCGCCCGCGGAGTTTTGCGACGCTTGGCGCGGGCGAGGTAGGCGGCGCCCACGAGGACAACCAGGAGGTGCACCGACACGATCTCGAACGGCAGCATGTATCCGACGCGGCCCCCAGCCGGCGAACCGGGCGGAGGCGTGTCGACGCGGACACCGATCAGCGCCATTCCCAACGGCGTTGCCGTCGGCGCCGGCACCACCTCGGACCCTGGCGCCATCCACGCATCGACCGAAAACGCCGCCGTGAGCAGGAGCGCCAGGAGCGAGGCGCCGGCGACGGCCGCGAGCGTCCGGTCGGACGACGAAGGCTTGATCGACACCAGCGGCGCCTGGGCCGTGAGCATGACACCGAAGACGAGGAGCACGAGCGTTCCGCCGACGTAGATCATCAATTGCATCGCGCCGATGAACTCGGCGCCGGCAAGGAAGAACAAGCCCGCCGTGGCCCCCAGCGAGAAGACGAGATAGAGGGCCATGCGGACGACGTTGTCAGCCGCCACGACCCCGACGGCGAACCCACACGCCAGCCCGGCGAAGAGCAGGAACAGCACCGAATGCCAGTTGATACCGGCCAAGGGAAGCGCGGCGAGCATCGGCATGGGCAGGAAGTTCGTTGCCAAGGCAGGAACGACCATGTCTGTCAGGGAGGAGATGTCCATAGCGAGCATTCCCGTCACCGAGGGCTCCGCGTTGCCAGACCAGACGACTCGGACGAATCAGCCGCCGTCGGATGGGTGGCGGGAAGACCCCCCGGCCCTTCGAGCCAGCCTTCCCGGATCTCCCCGGCGGGGCGACTCCAACCAGGCAGTAGCCCACCCGGGAGGAGCAACTGCCAGAACATGGCGCCGGCGAACATCACCGCCGCGATCGGCGTGCAGTATTTGAGGCAGGTCGTCATCACCTGATCGATCCGCAACCGGGGGAGCGTCCATCGGATCCACATCATCAAGAGGACACCGAGCGTCGCTTTGGTGATCAGGTTGGCCAGCCCCAGGAGCCGGACGAAATAGGCGGCACTCTCCCCCGTGCCCTCGCTGAGGCCGACGAGTTGGGCGACCGGAATGGGGCCATTCCATCCACCGAGGAACAGGACCGCAGCCAGAGCGCTTACGAGGAACATCGAGCCGTACTCGGCCATGAAGAAAAAGCTCCAGCGGAGCCCTGAATACTCCGTGTGAAAGCCAGCCACCAGTTCGCTCTCCGCCTCGGCCAGATCGAACGGGGCACGGTTCACGCTCGCCACTGCGCACGTCACGTAGACCCAGAAGATCACGAACGTGAACGGATCGTGGAACAGGTACCAATTCGACATCCAGCCGGACTGTTTTTCGCCGATCGTGACGAGGTCCATCGTCCCCGCGAGCATCACGGGCACAACGACGCACATCCCCAGCGGCACCTCGTAACTCACCACCTGGGCCGCTTCACGCATCGCTCCGAACAACGACCACTTCGAGGCCGAAGCGTAGCCGGCGAGAATGACGCCGAACACCTCCAACCCGAGGACAGCAACGACGAAGAACACGCCGACGTTGAGCCGTTGACCGACGACGTCAAAAGCAAATGGAAGGGCAATGAACGCGCAAAACGACGCACAGAAACTGACGTAGGGGGCAAGGCGGAAAAGCAGCCCATCGGCTCCCTCGGGCATCAGATCCTCCTTGGCAAGGAGTTTGATGCCGTCGGCGAGCGACTGGAGCCATCCGAATCGACCGCCGGTGCGGGTCGGGCCGAGGCGATCCTGGATGCGGGCGGCGATCTTCCGCTCCGCCCAGATGAACACCAACGCCCCGCCGGCGATGACGTTGAGAAGAAGAACGGCCGAGACGAGCGCGGCGATGCTCCACGCCAGCCAGCCCGGCAATCCCAGACCAATGAGGAATTCAGCCATGCATCACCCACTTCAAGCTCTGAGGAAACCCCGATCGAACCGGGTTTTTCCCGCCAGAAAGCCACATCGTGAAAATTCGCACGAAGTTTGACCTACACCGCCCCGAATCACAAGTGGAGACGGGGAAACCGCCGTGGCCCCGCCCCACCAACAAGCCCCCCGGGATATCGACGCCGGGGTCAGCGGTCGATCTCCCCCATCACGATGTCAAGGCTCCCCACGATTGCCGGAACATCGGCGATCAAGCAGCCGCGACAGAGTTCGTGGGTCACCGAAAGATTCGAGAAGGAACTCGACCGGGCGCGGACCCGCCAGGGAATCGACGTGCCGTTGCCGACGATGTAGAAGCCCATCTGCCCCTTGGGGGCCTCCGTCTCGAGGTATGCATCGCCGACGGGGAGTTTTTCAGCGAGTTTGAGCGGCTCACCGAGCGGCTCACGGCAGGCGGCGTAGCGGTCGATCGCCTGACGGATCAGATCCATCGACTGCACCACCTCGAGCATCCGGACGAAGAATCGGTGCCAGCAGTCGCCGAGCACGGCCTCCTTCGGCACCGACGGATAGGTGTGGTCGCGGGGGTACCGGCCATCCTTTTGCACCGCGACCTCGAACGCGTACCCGTCGTACATCCCGGTATAGATGCTCTCGCCGTCGCGGCGCATGTCCTGATCGACGCCACTTCCCCGGAGTACCGGCCCGCTGCAGCCGTAGTCGATGGCCATTTCGCGGGAGAGAACGCCGATCCCGGCCGTCCGCTTGACGAAGATCGCGTTGGTCGTGAGGAGGGCGTGATATTCCTTGATGATCGGCTCGAACTGATCGAGGAACGCCTCGCACTTCTGCAGCCACCCCGGCGGCAGGTCGGCCGTGGCCCCACCGACCGTGAGGTAGCTGTACGTCAGCCGGGCGCCGCACGCCTCCTCGAACAGG
>JBIIQL010000458.1:0-3644 GCA_044342095.1 Pirellulales bacterium | reverse complement strand
GGCTCGTGCCGATGTCGCCGAAGACGACGCCGAGCGCCAGGAACGCGAGGCGGAGGAGATCGCCCCGGCCGGCCCCAGGGGTGTGCGCGGGGGCGGGGCTGGTGCCATGATTCATCAACGTCTCCTCAGGCTCGAAGAAAGCCAGTCTATCGGTCCGCAGCTCGCGCCCGTACCCGCCACCCCTGACACGGCAGAAACCGGGCGAGAATCGGCCGGCACCGGGGGATCACTTCACGCTCACGGGAACTGTTGGCGGCTCTCGCTGGACAGGTTCCGAAACGGTGCCAAAATGGTTCCATGGCAAACATCACGCTCAAAGACGTGCCTGACGATCTCCATCAGCGTCTGCGGGCCGCCGCCGTGGAGACCGGCCGCAGTCTGAACAAGATGATCCTCACGCTGCTGGAAACGGCCGTAGGGCCGCACAAGTCCGACCGACTCGTGCTCCTCGACCGCATTCGGGCACGGCGATCGACGCTCCACCACCTCGTGGACGACGCAAACCTCGAGAAGGCGATCGAGGAGGGGCGGGCGTGATCGTCGTTGACACGAACGTCATCTGTTACCTCCTCATGCCGGGCGAACGCACGGCGGCCGCTGAACGGCTCTACCGGACCGATCCGGAATGGATCGCCCCCCGTCTCTGGCTCGATGAACTCCTCAATGTGCTGGCCACCTCCGAGCGCCAAGCCTTTCTCGATGCCGATCAGGCCGCCGCCATCCTCCGCGACGCGGTCGATTTGATGCAGGATGGCACGTATGAAGTGCCTCCCGAGCGGGTGCTGGCGATCGCCAGACGGACAGGCTGCAGTGCCTACGACAGCCAGTTCGTAGCGCTTGCCGAAGACCGCCACCTGAAACTCAACACGTGGGATCGCAAGATCCTGGAACGCTGTCCGGAGCTCGCCGTCGCCCCGAGGTGAGCCGAGACTCCCGGGTGGAAGAAGCCGCTCGCCTGACTCCGGAGAACTCAGCTCCCCGCTCGCGACTCCCCCCGATCCCCGTCAGCCTGCGGCCCTCATGCCGGACGCGGGGCGGATGGAGAACACCTCACGCCAGAATCCCCTTCACGACCTCGCCATGGATGTCGGTGAGGCGGAAGTCGCGCCCTTGATAGGGATACGTGAGGCGGAGGTGATCGATCCCCATGAGATGCAGGATCGTGGCGTTGAGATCGTGGACGTGGACATGCTCGTCGGGTGTCGTCACGTTGTAGCAGTAATCGTCGGTCGCTCCCCACGTCAGCCCCCCCTTGATCCCGGCACCCGCCAAGAGCGTCGTGAAGCAGCGCGGGTGATGATCGCGGCCGTAGCTCGTATCGCTGATCCCTCCCTGCGAATAGATCGTCCGGCCGAACTCTCCCCCCCAGACGATGAGCGTCTCGTCGAGAAGGCCGCGGGCGGAGAGATCGTCGAGGAGGGCCGCGGTCGCCCGATCGGTGTCGCGGCACTGCCCACGGATCGCGTCGGGGAGGCCGCCGTGGTGATCCCAGCCCATGTGGAAGAGCTGCACGAAGCGCACGCCGCGCTCCGAGAGCCGCCGGGCGAGGAGACAGTTGTAGGCATAGCTCCCCGGGCGTTCCACGTCGGGCCCGTAGGCCTCGAGCACGTGCTTCGGCTCGTCGCTGATCCGCACGAGATCGGGCACGCTCGTCTGCATCCGGAAGGCCATTTCATACTGGCTCGTCCGGGCCGCGATGTCGGGATCGCCGAGGAGTTCGGCTCGGCGGCCGTTGAGCGCCGCGATCCGGTCGAGCGTCGCTCGACGCGTCTGCCGGGCGATCCCCGGCGGATCGGAAAGATACAGGACCGGGGCACCGCTGTTGCGAAACCGCACCCCCTGATGCTCCGTCGGCAAAAACCCCGCTCCCCACAGCCGGTCGTAGAGGGGCTGGTCGTCCGGGCGGCCGCTGCCGAAGCTCGTGAGGACGAGATAGGCGGGGAGATCGGCGTTCTCGCTCCCGAGGCCGTAGCTCGCCCAGGAGCCGATGCTCGGCCGGCCGGCCAACTGGCTCCCGGTCTGGAAGAAGGTGATCGCCGGATCGTGGTTGATCGCTTCGGTGTGCATCGAACGGACCATGCACCACTGATCGGCCTTCGAGGCGATCCCCGGGATGAGATCGCTGAACCACATCCCGCTCTTGCCGTGTTGGGCGAAGGGGAAGATCGACGGCGCCACCGGGAAGCTCGATTGGCCGCTCGTCATCGTCGTCAGCCGCTGCCCCTGACGGATCGATTCGGGCAGCTCCTCCCCGCGCCGCGTCGCAAGCGCCGGCTTGGGATCAAAGAGATCCATCTGCGATGGCGCGCCCGACTGGAAGAGATAGATGATCCGCTTCGCTTTCGGCGCGTGATGGGGGATGCCTGGAAGTGGAGCCGCCGCCGCGGCCGGTCGGGAGAGCCCGGCGACGGCCGCAGCCACGGTGCCGGCGGCGCCGCCGAGGAAGACGCGGCGATTGAGCGCGTCCTGGAGTCGGAAGCTGTTCCCGGGACGGTTCATCGGCGTCACTCCCGCATCACGAATTCGTCGAGGTTCAACAGCACGTTGGCGACAAGGCACCAGGCGGCAAACTCGTCGGCCGCAAGGCCCGCCGTCGCTTCCGCGACAGGCCTGCCGGCAGCCCCGGCGACGACGAACGCCTCGGCCGATTTCGCGTCGGCGGCAAAAGCCTCACGATCGGCCGCGAGGCCGGCCAGGAGCGTCTCGAGTTCGGGGCCATAAGGGGCCCGCCCGAGCGCGAGGACGTAGCCACGGGCGATCCGAGCCGCGGGATCGGCTCCCCCCTCGGCCACCATCCTCCGCGCGAGCCCTTGGGCCGCCTCGAGAAACGTCGTCTCGTTGAGCAGCGCCAGCGCCTGCAGCGGCGTGTTTGTCCGTGATCGCTTGACGGTGCAGGTCTCGCGGTTGGGGGCGTCGAAGAGGAGCATCGTCGGCGGCCCGGCCGTCCGCTTCCAGACCGTGTACATGCTCCGCCTGAATCTCCCCGGGCCGGTGTCGGGGACGTAGCCGCGGAGATTGCCATACTTGCTCGTCTCGTCCCACACCCCGTCTGGCATCCATGGCCGGACGCTCGGGCCGCCGATCGACGGCACGAGCAGCCCCGCCGCGGCGAGCGCCTGATCGCGAACGATCTCCCCCGGCAGCCGCACCCTCTGCCCCCGCGACAGCAGCCGGTTGGCCGGATCGCGGGCCAGGGCGTCGGCCGTCACCCGGCTCGACTGCCGATAGACGGAACTCGTGAGGAGGAGCTTGAGCAAAGCCTTCATGTCCCAGGGGCGGGCCGGGGAGCCAGACACCTGCGGCAGATTCGTCCCCTCCATGAACTCCGCCGCGAGCCAGTCGAGAAGCTCCGGGTGGCTCGGATACTCGGCCTGGCTGCCAAGATTCTCGCTCGTTTTCACGAGGCCCGTGCCGAAGAGCCGCTCCCATTGGCGGTTCACCCACACCCGCGCCGTAAGCGGATGCTCGCGGGAGACGATCCCTTCGGCGAGCGCGAGCCGATCGGCCTTCCTCCCCGGCGGGAGCGGTGGGAGGAAGGCGGGCAGCCCCGGCTCGACTTTCTCCCCCGGCTTGTCGTACTCACCACGCGTGAGCACGAAGGCATCGCGCGGCGGCCCCTCGCGCATCACCATGGCGCTGGGGAG
>JBIIQL010000456.1:0-3645 GCA_044342095.1 Pirellulales bacterium | reverse complement strand
GGGCGGGCCAGCTCGCCCTCCGCAGTCGGCTCGCAACGATGATCGATGTCGATCCGCAGCACCGACGCGAGGAGATCGTCGATCGACTGCCCCGTACCGAGCGCATCGGGAGGGGTGGCGTCTTGGGAGTCTCCGGCGGAGATGTAGAGCATTCCGTCGGGACCAAACTGGAGGCTGCTGCCGTTGTGGCCCCCCGACACCCAAGCAATGACGAGCTCTTCGCTGGCCAGATCGATCGTCGGCGGATCGGAAGTCGAGACGGTGAACCGGGAAACACGCGTCCCTTCAGCGAGCTTCGGCTGGAGGGCATAGACGATGAAGCACTGCCGGTTTTCGGCAAAGCGGGGGTGGAAGGCGAGGCCGAAGACATGATCGAGCCCCTCGATCGACCCCAGATCACAGACCAGATCGGCGGCGGCGACATCCTCGTAGCCGTCGCCGGGAGAAGTCGAACGCATCGGAAACGAGAACACCTTCCCCTTCTCCTCGGTGATCATCATCCGATCGCTGCCAGGGACGCGCACGAGTTCCGTCGGCTTGTCGAAGCGGAGCGCGGGGAGCACCGGCTCGTGGCCATAGGGAGGCGGGGGCACGGGGGCCCCGGTGATCCGAGAGCCGGTCCATTCAACGCGCGCGGGCGCCTCGTCGGCAGCGCCGGGCAACGCCGTGAGCCAAAGCCCCATGAGCAGCGGAAGCGAAAGCCGAAGCGAGCCGACGAGACGGAGGGGCGGAAGGTCGCGACACATGGGCTTCTCGGTGGGGGCCTGTCGGAAAGAGGGGGCTCGCCGGCCGGGCGTCGATGCCCCCTCGGGCAACCCAATCATGGGCCGGAGGAGGTTTCGTGGCCAGTCCGCTTCCCGCGGGCTCATTTCAGGCCGGGCTTTTCACATCCCGGTCGCCTGGAGCGCGACCATGTCGGCATAGCGGCCGCCGCGGGCGAGGAGGGCGTCGTGGCTGCCGATTTCGGTGATCCGGCCGTTCTCGAGAACGACGATCCGGTCGGCGTGCCGGATCGTGCTCAGGCGGTGGGCGATGATGAAGCTCGTCCGCCCCCGGAGCAGCTCCGAGAGGCTCTCCTGGATCGCCCGCTCGCTCTCGCTGTCGAGATTGCTCGTCGCCTCGTCGAGGATGAGGATCCGGGCGTCGGCGAGGATCGCCCGAGCGATCGCCAGCCGTTGCCGCTGCCCGCCGCTGATCCGCACCCCGCGCTCGCCGATGAACGTGCCGTAGCCCTCCGGCATCACCTCGATGAAGCCGGCCGCGTGGGCGGCGCGGGCCGCCGCGGCGATCGCGGCGGGGCCGGCATCCCGGCGGGAATAGGCGATGTTCTCGGCGATCGTGCCGTCGAAGAGGAAGACATCCTGCTCGACGACCCCGAGCAGACCGCGGTAGGACTCGACGTCGATGCTCCGCAGGTCACGGCCGTCGAGGCGGATGACGCCGGCGGTCGCATCGTAGAACCGAGCCACGAGGTTGCACAGCGTCGTCTTCCCCGAGCCGCTCCGCCCCACCAGCGCGATCGTCTCCCCAGGGGAAACATCGAGGGTGATCTCGTGGAGGACATCGTCGCTGGCACCGGGGTAGCGGAAGGAAACGCCATCGAGCGTGACCCTCCCGGCAACCTCCGAATGGGCGAGCATCACGCCGGGGAGGGCCGTCGCCATGTCGAGTGGTTCGGCGAGGAGGTCGAGGACGCGGTCGAAGCCGGCGAGATTCCCCTGGAGTTGCCCGAGCGTCCCGGCGATCATCGCCACCGGCTCGAGGAGCATCGCCATGAACACGAGGAACATGACGAGATCCCCCGGAGTCAACCGTCCGGCGAGCACTTCCATGCCGCCGTAGAGGAGGAGGATCGACGACGCTGCGGGGAGGACCAAGTCCCAGAACACCTCGAGCATCCGTCCCCACCACCAGGAGAGGTATTCCAACCGGAGCGTGAGGTGGTTGGCCCGGCTGTAACGGGCGGCCTCACGCCGCTGGCGGCCGAAGGCGCGGACAACGCGCATCCCGCCGAAGACCTCGCCGATGCGGGCATCGACGTCGGCCCGCTGGGCACGGATATCACGGTGGATGGGGCGGAGGATCCGGGTCCAGAGCATGCTCGAGACGGCGACCACCGGGATGAGAAGGATGCTGCAGAGGAGCATCCGCCAGTCGATCCAGGCGAGGATGACGAGCCCGCCGACGAACTGCACCAGCGCCCGCCACGGGTTGAAAAGCATCGTGAACACGAGCTCGCCGATCCCTCCCGCATCGTCCCGCAGGAGCGTGCCTGCCCCTCCGGCGCGGAGTTGGTAGATGCGGTGGAGCGGGAGCCGGGAGGCATGGGCAAAGACATCCCGGCGCATCCGCTCCTGGACCCGCTTCGAGGTCCGCGTCACGAGCCACCGGCCGGTGAGCGACAACAGGCTCCCGAGGAGAATGGTGACCATCACCGCGGCGACGAGAAGCAGGAGACGCCGGCCGGGCTCGACCGGCACCGGCACCCAGGTGGGGAGCCAGGCAGGCAACGTCTGGCCGAGGAGGACATGGTCGATCGCCAGCTTCGTCGACGCTGCCGGTGCGAGCTTGAGGAGGGTCGACGCCGTGCCGAGCACCACCCCGCCGACCACCATCATCCAATCGCGACCGAGGATCCGGGCCAACTCGAGGAACAACTGCGGGAGCGACCGTTGCCGCTGGGATTTGGCCCGGTTCGCCTGCTCCACCGGATCGCGGCGGCGACGGCGATAGGCTTCGTACTGCAGGCGGCTTCCCTCGCCACGACCGACGGCGGGCGCCTTGTTCGTCCTGCGGTTCAACGTTCCGATGCTCCCTGCCAGAGGCCGGTCCAGCCCCGATTACGATCGCAATGCCGCAAGTCGGTCATCGCCGTTCCACGGGAAAGCGAGCCTTGAATATCGATCCGGGCACCCCGCCGGCCAAGCCCCTCCTGCGAGCGTACCAAAGAACGAAGTTCAGCAACCGTAGCTTCGCCGCCACTGGACACTGCCCGCGGCGGCACGATTCCTTTTCCTCCGCCCGCTACGATGGCCGCGGTGACCGGATCGCCCGGGGGGAGCGGAGATCATGATGCCATTTCACGATGCTTGGCCCTGGGCGCTCGGCTCTGCCGTCGTGGCGGGAGTGTCCCTCCTCCTCTGGTCGCAGGCCGGGCAGCGGGCGTTTCTCGTGGCGATGGTCGCCGCGGTCGTCCTCGGCATCGGCTGCCTGCTTGCCGACTGGCTCGTGGTCACCGATCGGGAGCAGATCGAACGGCTGTTTCCGAGGTTGGCACGCGCTGCCGAAACAGGCGACACCGAAGCGATCCTCGCCGCCCTCGATCCGTCGCTTTCTCCGCTTCGAAGCGAGGCCGAACGCGCCCTGCGGGAGTTTCGCCCCGAGGAGGTGCGGATCACACGTCTCGACGTCACGCTCGCGGGGCCGGCGGAGGCTCGCCTCGCTCGGGCCGAGATGCTCATCCATACCCGGGGCGACGCCCGCATGCTCGGAGGAGTCTCCGGACCACTCTCGGCGCTGATCGATCTGACGGTCGATCTCCGCAAGGCGGGGGGCCAATTCCTGATCACCGACTTCGAGGCCGACGCGGCCCGTCCGACCGACCGGCGCCGGCCCGACTGAGGCTGGCGGCGGTCAATGGCCCGC